>JALSKP010000091.1 GCA_026988815.1 Myxococcales bacterium
CTAATACCGCTTATCTCGACCTCTGCGCGCAGACATGTCCTGGCGGAATTTTTATGAAAAAGTTTAGTTTGGCATCCCTCATTGCTCTCTTTTTCGTGGGCCCTATCGCATTTGCAGATGTCGGCGAGTTTACTTCTTCGTTTGAAGAGAGCAGCGCGAGTGAGCGCTTGAAGAGTCTTGTCGGAGAACGTGATTCAAAACGAGCACTTGCCTGGGATCGCGCCCTTCGGGTTGATCTCATTAACGATTCCGAACAGGCGGATTATATGGCGCTCATGCGAAATGTTTTGCGGCGAAAAGAGACCAAGAAACAATCCACTTATTACCAACCGATTCTTCTACGTCTTGCGAATCAAAACCTCGAGAAAGCACTCGAGATTGCACAGCTGGCTAATCTTGACCCTAGTGAAAGCTCGATTCACGATACCTTAAGTTTGAGTTTGAAATACCAAAGTAATCAGAATCTTCGTAAGAAAAGAGGACGACTTTCGCCCCCTTTAGAGGGACCAATAAAGACACCTTTTGGCATCGAAATACTCAAAGGAACGCGTACTGAAATTCGACACACGGGTCTTTCTTTTGACGTTCCCAAAGGGAGTAAAGTGACAACCATTGGACGAGGATTGGTTGTGTTTGCGAGGGACTTCGATGGGTTTGGAAAGACGGTAATCATTGACCACGGCACAGAGTTTCATTCCCTCTATGCCCATCTTTCCCAAATTGATGTTGTCCAAGGCGAGGAGATTCGTTCAGGCACTATCATTGGTGAAAGCGGAAGCATTGATGAAGAACCAGAGCTTTATTTCGAGATTCGACTTGGCGGGCAGGCTGTTGATCCAGAGCCCTTTCTTTCGCTTTGAAGATGAAGGCAAAACTAAAAGTAGGAGTGGTCATCCCTGCCTACTTAGAAGAGCGCCTTCTCCCAATAACCCTTTCAGGCATTCCTGACCGGGTCACGGTCATCGTCGTTGTCGTTGATGGGTCGCCGGACAAAACCTATGAAATTGCCTTAGAATGTGCCAGAAAAGACAAGCGCATTGATGTCATTCGTTTCGGATACAATCAAGGTGTTGGGCGGGCGATTTCGATCGGGTATAAACGTGCTGCATCATTGGGGTGCGATATCGCTGTCGTCATGGCAGGCGATAATCAAATGGATGCACGCGATCTTGGACCGCTCATTGGGCCTATTGAAGATGGTAAATCAGATTACGTTAAAGGAAATCGCCTCAACCACGAAAACGTGAACAAGATGCCCAAAGTACGGCGTGTAGGGACGACTTTACTGGCCGCAATGACGAAGAAGATTGCCGGGTTGGATGAGCTTAACGATTCACAGTGCGGCTACACCGCGATTCGAACGTCTATTTTTGAACATCTAGATCTAGACGCATTGTTTCCTCGTTACGGATATCCCAACGATATCATTATTCAAATTAGTAAGTTTGGTTACAGAATTTCAGAAATTCCGGTGCGACCTGTTTATGCAGATGAAGTATCGGGATTTCGTGTCCATCAAGTTGTCTTTCCGATCTTGGGTATTCTCTGGAAAGGGTTTTCTTCTCCGCCGCGAAGGACATTGGGTTGATGAGGTTTTGAAGATTCTCTCTATCACGAGCAGTTACCCGCGATTTGAGGGAGATATAGCCGGTCATTTTGTTGCCGAGTTCAACGATATCCTTGCAGCTGCAGGTCACCAGGTTAAGACCTTGGCGTGGCGAGCTAAGGACACTCGGGATCGAGAAGGGGTGAAGTTTGTGGCCTACCTTCCGAAATGGGGCGGACGCGAGAGGGAATTCGAAACGCTCTTTTTCGGGTCCGGTTCGCCGGAGAATTTAAGTAAACTCTACAACAAAATATTGGTCTTTCCAGCGATGGCAGCCATGTGGAGGGAAATCGTAAAACAAGAAAAACCAGATCTTATTATTGGGCATTGGATGATACCAGGTGGAATACTTGCGCGTTTAGCCGGCCATTTTTTTGAGGTTCCCTCTCTCGTGATCGGACATTCTGGTGGTTTGCATGCCTTGAGGAAATTGGGGACTCGATCAATTCTTCGCAGTATCATTGTTGAGGGAGAAGTTACGATTCCCAACCCAGCATTTTTCGATGTCCTCCCTCGCGCTACCTCCCTTCCTATCGGGTTTTTGCCGATTGGAGAAAAAAGTTGCAGTGGGAAAAATGGAGACGCACTTATTATGAGCCGTCTGGAACCCATCAAAAATATCGAGAGGGTGATAGAAGCGTGGTCCACCGAGAAGGCGACCTTACACATCGCCGGCGATGGTTCTCAACGTTCCCATTTAGAACACCTCGCCGGAAAAACGGGTAGCCGCGTTGTTTTCCATGGATTCGTAATGGGTGAAAAAAAGAAAGCTTTGATGGACTCGGTAAAGTATTTTTTTCTTCCCTCCAAGATTTTAGAAGGTCGGCACGAGGGGTTTCCGATCGGTCTTTTGCAGGCGATCGACTCTGGGCTCATACCGCTGGTCGCCGAGTTTCCCGGTGTGGGGGAGGTCATTAGTGATGCATTTCTGGTTTCCCCTGAAGAATCTTGGGAGCGTGCCTTTAAGACATTGAGAGAGTCAACATTTGACCTCTCAACAACGAGAGAGAAGGTTCGCGCCCGACGTTGGGAAAATATTGAAATGCGCTGGACCGATTTCATTGAACGCATATCTTGATCGAGGATGCCTAGAATGCGTACAGTTACGATGATTCATTCTTGGAGTGGGAGTACGCCTTATTGGACAAGGCAACCCTCAGTGGATATTCATCTTAGCGTGCACCTAAACGCGTTTGCTTACCGTAAACTTTGGCACTAATCCTGCTTTAGTGGAAATAATGAAGAAACAAAAAACATCAATAGAAAAAAGTTCGGAAGGTGATTTCGAACCGGTATCGGACATTGTCCTGAAATCTCGAACTTGAATTACAAAGGAAACAAATGAACCTTCCAAAAAATTTAAGCATTTTCTTGATTTCGATCTTGCTATCGTGCTCAAGTCGTATTGAGGACGCATCCTTGGGTGCTGAGCGTCCCGCAAAAGTCTTTCTGCCTAGCGATTACGACGATAGCAGAAGCTATCCCTTGGTTACCCTTCTACATGGATTCGGGACCGATGGTGATACTCAAAATGCCTTTCTAGAATTCGATAAACAAGTGGATGAACGACAGTTTATTCTCATTCTGCCTGAGGGAAACACAAATGAATTGGGGCAACAATATTGGAACGCCACAGATGCGTGTTGCGACTTTGCAGGAACGAATCCCGATGACAAAACTTATTTGATTTCGTTGGTCGATGAGGCGATTGAAAAGTACAATGTTGACGAACGAAAGATCTCTTTTGTCGGACATTCCAATGGCGGTTTCATGGCGCACACGATGGCCTGCGACTATGGAGAACGAATTTCGGCGATCGTAAGTTTGGCTGGAACGACCTTTTTAGACGGTGAAAAATGCAAAGGCGCCGCCGCCCCGAGTGTCCTTCAAATTCACGGAACCTTCGATCTTACAATCAACTATGACGGTGCTCCGCGAAATCTCACACTCAATGGATATCTGGGCGCTGAGGACACGGCGAAGAGGTGGGCTTCCAAAAATAAATGTATTGGGGACCGCCACTTCCGCGAGAACTTAAATATTTCTACGATGGTGCCAGGCAAAGAAACGACAGTAGAGTTTTGGAAAGGATGCAATAGTGGGAGCGAGGTCGAGTTGTGGACGATTGAAGGTGGTAGTCACCTGCCCTCACTGTCTTCGGTCTTTAATGCGAAGGTGCTCGACTTTCTTCTCGAACATCCCAAAACCCACCTCAAATTCGATTCGAAAGTGGGCAGAGAAAAGTAGGGAGTTTTGTGAAAATCTTCCCAAAATGAGGTCGCTAACAGGAAGCTGTCCTCTTTGTTAGGCCCTTTTCAAGACCTAAGTGCTTCTACACGATTCTCGTCGGCAGCTTCTCTGACTTCCAAAGATATACGAAATTTTTCATTTTCCTCAATGAGGCAAGGATGAAGAAATGCAATGGTTTTAGACGTCGTGCAAAGACCCAAAGAAAATAGTTTTCAAAGGGTTATTGCACCATAAGTATTGTCGTCTAGAATTCAACGATGAAGAAGGTATCCAGTGACGATCAAATATTTGAAAAAATAAAGGAAAAAATAAAGGAAAAAATAGCCGAAATTGACGCCCTCGTATCTCCCCTGATTAACGTTAGCATTGAAGGTGAAGAGGACAGAAAACGCCTCTTTGCAGAGATTGAAGCGTTAAGAAAGGCGGAAGAAATCGTTCCTTTTTTACAGATACTTATTCGATATTATCAAGACGTCGGTGAGGAAGGGAGACGCCGCATGAATCAGTGTTTTGCAAAATATAACAACTTTTCTTGGGTGGCTTATTTTTCCAGCGCTGAGGATTCATTCGATTCGCTTTTCGACGAC
>JALSKP010000092.1 GCA_026988815.1 Myxococcales bacterium
TAATAAATAGGCGAAGAGTTTACCAATAATATCTTTCCCATCCCCTTTATCGTTTTCGCTGCGCGCTTTGTATAAGCCCGATATCATTTCCAAAACCGGCGTCGCTTCATTTGGAAAATCTTTGGCTGCCTCTCGAAAACGACGATAGACATGTGCCTTTATGCCCTCGGGTGCATCCAGCGAATTTAAAACCTGGACCTTCGCGCGCCGCCATTTTTTGCGCCGCATAATGCGTTTGCGCTTGGTCACCAATCACCACGCCATTGAAATTTCTCAAAATTTCGTTGCATGTTTGCGTTCCTTTATCGTGACGAATCGAATGGTAAATTCCATCATCTCTCGTCACGCGTTTTTACCATCGAAGGCATGCAACCACATCTGCCACGGCTTGGTTCCTGGCTTTTTACCGCATTACAAGTTGCGGCACTCGGTCTTCATTCGTTTTGGCCAGCTTGTCGTACGTGTACCAAGAGCCCTTGAAGGCGAAGGTATTCCGACGATCTTCTTTTCCAAAATATGCGCATGCTAAGCGTCATAACTCGGCTCCAAATGTTTGGCTAACGCTTGCGCTTGATACCTACGCTACGCTAGGGCAGGCTGCGCACTCCCAAAGCGTCTGCGACTCTACCTTTAAACCCAAACGCTTCATCGCGCGGGTTTGACCTTCCAATGGCATGTGGTTGGTGTACTTTTCACTCGCCACATCCACGGTAAAATTCACCGAATAACGTCCGCCTGTGATGACCTTGTCAGGACCTAAGGGCGTCTCGATATGGTTGCAATCCTTACCATTGCAACGATACTTCTGGCGCTTTACTTTTTTGACCAAATAGATCTTTTCGACCCCATCAATAAGGTCTGCACCTTCGAATTGGCCTTCCCATTCTTCGAGGTCGCCGCCACAAGACGGGCACATTTGATCCGGCGCGTCTAAAAGAAAAACCTCTTCGACGTGCTCTAGACGCGTCTGTTCGGTTGGCCTATGCCCTTTTTGGGGCTTTTTGATTTTCGGTTTTTTCTTGAATAGTGTTGGCGCAATGTGCGCTGTTTGGGCTTTAAGTTGTTCGACGAGGATCACTTCTTGATGGCATTCTTCACCCGACTGTTCGCTTAAACGACGCCGAAGGCTCTCAATTTCTTGTCCTTGAAGTGTCGCAAGTAATGCGAGTTTTTCTTGGCTTTCATTTTTAAATTCGGGTGCGGCTTCCATGTGAAAACGTTACACCAAAACGCGTTTTCATTGAAGCGTTAAGTAGAAAAGTTTACTAAAAAATGACGTTATCTGGGGACAGTTTTTGAGCGCCAATAAGTTCGCAGCCCTCAAGGAAAAGCGACAGTTCGGAGTGGCTCAACGTTACCTTTTTTGTGTCTCGCCAAAGCTTGGCAAAACGACCTTGTTCCAAACGTTTCTGGAAAATGCAAAGCCCAGTGCCATCCCAAAGTAGGATTTTTGCTCGGTTCCGATTTCGATTTACGAATAGGAAAAGATCGCCTGACAATGGATTTTCTTCGAGCCCGTCGACGACCAAACCGTAAAGACCATCATCTGTGCAGCTACGCTGTATGAAACCTTTTCGTAAATACCCTAGCTTCGCGGGCACCATGTCCGCCGGCGAAGGGTACGCAAAAACGCGTGATGTTCGCGTTTTGAATCTGCTTTCGAGTCCAACCCAAACCGTGCAACGCCTCGCAAATTTCTAGAATTTCTTTCTTAAGTTCTAGCGAATAAAACCGTGAAGGCCTCGTTTTTATTTTTTCTTGAATCGCTACGATTTCGTTTCCATTTTTTCTCCTTTGAAATGGGAGCGGAAATCATGAGATGTTGGATTACGATTTCAAGAGGGGGTACGGCGAGGATTTACAAAGAAAGCAGGTAAGGGCAGTCCAACCAGTATAGATTCAATGAGGGTGAATTTGTGCAAAACACAGTGGAAGAAGAAGGCCTGGATGACATCGAAGGGCTTGAACAAGAAGAAGAATTTCTAAAACCATTTTCTGACGAAATGATTGATACCTCGAAGATCGATATCGCAATAGAACTGCGGTCGCTACATTCGCTGATCGAAATGATGCGTTTCGAAGAAATAGACATGAATACCGAGTTCCAACGTCATGCGAACCTTTGAAAGCCCGCGACAATGTCTCACGTTTTTTTTAGAGGTCTGAGGACTATATCAACCAGGCGATAATTGTCGAGATTTATTGATTGGGCTCCCACAGAGTTTCCTCTCTTCGGGTTTTCAAACACGCAAAACGACCCCACACAAAAAAGGCGTCGCTTAATCGATTAAGATAAGCGACGCATAAAATATCCACATCTTCTATTTCTGCCAGCGATACACAAAGACGTTCTGCGCGTCGACAGACCGTGCGGCAAATGTGAAACTGTGCGTCGAGCGGGCTCGCCCCCGGCAAAACAAAAGATCGAAGGGGCGCCAATTCTTCGTTACAAACATCGATCGAGGCTTCCAGCGCATCGATTTCTTTCTGTCGAATGCGCGGCATTTGAGGAACCTGGTCCTGGCGAAGAGTGGCCAAAATTGAACCCAAGTTGAAGAGCTCATGCTGAACGCGAAGCAAGGTTTCTCCCAAACCCTTCAACCCATCGTAGTTCTCCTCGATCCTGCTTCTGGCCGCACCTACGAACGCGTTGAGTTCATCAACACTTCCATAGGTTTGAATTCTCAACGCATTTTTGGGCACTTTTTGCCCACCCACCAAGCGCGTTAATCCTGAATCTCCCTTTCGCGTGTACACGCGATTAATGGCAAGTTTTGGCGCATTGAACTGTTCTGAATCACTCATTCCTTATCCTGGTTATCGTAAATGTTTTTACTAAATTTGCGAGACTCATGATTACCTTAGCCTTACCGTCTTTGGAAACGAAAATATCATGGGGTCCGGCGAGGAATTCATTGTCGTCAAGCGAAATCGCGTCCGTTGTCGCTTCGCATTCGGGATCATAAATATACATCGCGTCTTCATTAAACGCGCTGATTAAAATCAAATCTTCCCAACTCGCCGAAAAATGTAGGGCCTCAGGTAGGGAAGGGCGCAAACGAATAGGGTTCCCGACATCGTGTTTCCAGGAAAAGGAACTAAGGTCGTATTCGAAGAGCACCGGTTCGGTGCCGCTCGGAAAAAACAAGGCATCACCGACGCGAAGGGCGCGACCCGGAGACCCAGTCTTTCCCTCAGGGTCGATGCCCAAGTTTGCAATTCGCGGCCCTTTGTCTAAGTCGTCCACATTCCATAATTCCACGGACCCCTCGCTGCCCACTTTTACGCCATCATTGGTAAACTCAAAACTCCCCGAATTGGTGCTGATAAGATAGGACACGCCCTTATATTGTGTCCAAGAAAAAAACTGGGGATTAAGCCCGCTACTTTCTAATCGTTTGACGGTCTTTGCGCTTTTTCGATCCACAACGCTGATAAAACCTTTTTGAAAAACACTACCGTCAAAGGCTACATTTGAAACGAAGACAAAAGCATCATTTCCGATAATCGCACTCGGTCGATCAAAGCCGTCCGTCCATTCTTTGAGTAGCTTTCCAGAGAGATCGAATTCGGAAACGCTATTGGAACTATAGTTAGAAACATAGATAGATTTACTATCCCCCCAGACCGACCAGGGGCTATGATCGTTGCCAACATCAATAAATGTGCGCGCCCGATTGCCCTCAATCAGAGAGACCGTGTTCTCACCGCTTTCGACGACCAAAATTCCTTTATCGGGCAATTGAAAAAGCCGGTTCGCGTTCGCGTTAACAGGAATGCTCTCACCAAAGGTAAGCTTGTACTCCTTTGAGCATAATTCTATATTTGTTGAAGTGGTACCTATTTCCCCATCGTTGCATCCAAGAAAGAGTGTCCAGAAGAGGAGGATAGAAAAGCGGATCAAAGGAGAAATATCAGAATTCGACGAGATTGTCATAAGCTTCCGGACGACGGTCACGGAAGAATTGCCAAACATTTCTGACTTCGTCAATCTGATCTAGATCAAGATCGGCGATGATAAGTTCGCTATCGTCCTCGGAGCCTTCGGCGATGATTTCCCCCTTTGGGGTTGCAAAGTAACTTGTTCCATAAAATTTACCGATATTCCAGGGCGCCTCGGTTCCGACACGGTTGATAGCGCCGATAAAGTATCCGTTGGCAACCGCGTGGGCGGGCTGCTCAAGCTTCCAGAGGTATTGACTAAGTCCAGCCACGGTTGCGCTTGGATTAAAGACAATTTCAGCTCCGTTTAGACCGAGCGCGCGAGCACCTTCGGGGAAGTGGCGGTCATAACAAATGTAGACGCCGACTTTTGCGTACTTGGTCTCAAAGACGGGGAAACCGCCATCGCCAGGTTTGAAGTAAAACTTCTCATAAAATCCCGGTCCACATTGTGGAATATGATGCTTGCGATATTTCCCCAAGTAGGTTCCGTCGGCATCG
>JALSKP010000093.1 GCA_026988815.1 Myxococcales bacterium
CAAGAAAAGAACCGAAATTGTGGATGCGCGTTTTCTCACTTCGTGTTGTTTTGTCCTACGGGTTTAGCTAAAGCGAAGACACGTTCACGACGGGACCTATCCAAAGAGTTGTGTGTTTTGGGAATCAAGGATTTTCGAAAAATCTATTTAAAGTTTTATCGAAATTTTAGTAAAAAGGTATGCATTTATCGGTTCGCAGATGGCAGACGCGATATGCAAACCTTTTGTTCGAACGTCTTTTAGAGAATTAGAAGGAGCTTTTCATCTCCGATATTATTTCCTTATTCGGACGACAAATCAGCGCTGGGGAGCCTACACATACGATGCGGCGGCGCTAGAATGTCGAGGATAAATTGCGCGATTTCGGCGATGATGGGGAGCCGTAAAAAGAAAGAAAATAAGGCGTACAGAATATTGATATGTTCCAGCGATCGCGCAAAGGCACGTACACCTTCTTCTTTGAACCCGTCACTATCGACATAGATCATTCGCCTCATTTCGCCCACACGCTCTCTTTGTAGAGTGCACTTTTCTTTTTGCCCGTGCTTTATTTGATCGCCCTCACCCGTACCGCTACGACTGAAGTTTTCAGCGGGAGAGGGGACTTCTTTTTCTTCTTTTTGCTCACCTTTCATCACGTGTGCGCCCTCGTATTGGCGCCCGTCTTTTACATTCAGGCAAGTAGCTCGAGTGCCCGAAATCCATCGCCCTAAATCCGAACACACATAACATCCATTCAGGTCCAAATAAATTGTTGCCCTTTCCTCTCGCCAGGGTTTCCACCGAGGATAGAACAAAGGAAGATTTTTTTCGTAATCTAGCCAGGCCTTCCCAAAACGCTCCTCCATATCGGCGCTCTCCTGCCATTTTGCATACCCCACAGAATACAAAATCGTCATCGCCGCGGCGCCGAGGAACCAAGGGTTCAAAAAGATCGCCGAAAGGGCGAAGAAAAACAGCGTTGTTGTAAACTGCATCGGATTTCGAAGGTAAGCATATGGCCCCGTTATCACCAATACTTGTGTCTTGTCCATCGGAAAAGGCGTACCCAGACCGCGGTTATTAAACTCCTGAAGTGCTGAGAGGCCCAAAAACAGAAAGAGAAAAAGAAGCTGGAAAAGAAGGAAAATGTGGTCGAAAACCCAACCAGGAATCGGCCATTCAGACAGGCTATTCTGAAGAATAATCGCTGGGAAGAAGAGGAGGAAAATAATCGAATACAGCGTCGCCTGAAACATATTACGAGCGCCTCGAAAAGTAGACGCTATCGTATTTTCGTAAATCCACTTACTAGGAAGCGTCACGCATAAAAGCGCAAAGATATCCAAATAGAACCAATGTTAGTGCAAAAGCAAAAGCGCTTTGCAACGCGGCATTATCAAAAGATCAAAGATCCCCAGGCCCAAAACGATAAGGAAGAAAGGGATCCATTTCTTGAAGAGCATCGGCAACAGAGACCACAAGATCGCCCATCCAATAAGAAGGTCCACCGGGGTCCCAAATAGAAGGGATTGGGTGGTATTGAATTCCCAAAAGCCAAAATGTTGAGCCCCCAAATTTAGTAAACCTAAAGAACAGATCCCCCACAAAAAAGACAGGAAAAGGCCGCCGGATTCGCCTTCTTTGGGCGGCGAGATCACGCCGCCGAGCGCGAGTAAAGACATGGGGCCGAAGATCGAAAGACTTCGGATCAGTGCGATTTTTTCGTCCGGATTTTCAAACATTATTGTTCGGGACCGAAGGTGGAATCCATTAGATATCCCGCGGCAAGTTTGGCGCCAAATCGCTCTGTGGGGGAGAAGTACCACGAGGGGGAGAGCTCGCGTCGATAGGCCAAACGCCAGGAGACCTCCGTCTTACCTGCGTCCTTCTTCCATTCAACGACCGCTTTTTTCCACGTTAACCAATCAACACTAGAACAAAAGATAAGGAGAGACGGGTTTGGTTTTTTCGCCTCGAATGGTCCACAACCAAACCCACCACGACCGCAACAAGCAGAAATAGAGGCGCTGCCATCGCGACGCAAATCACGCCCTCTCCGAGAACAATTCCCGAGAGCGCTAAAAAAAGCAGGGTACCTTTGAGAAGCAATCCTGTGACCGATTTTGATCGGGGAGCAAAGGTCAAGGCAATGGAAATCAGCGCGGGAATGCCGATGAAAAGCGCCGAACTTTGTTCCAACCTTTGCAAGACAAGCCAGCGGTATGAAAACGCAGCGAGCGCCAATACCACAATAACAAGGAGCAGAATCCTTCTTCGTTTCAGAAATTCCTGATCATCAGAGTGTTCTTGTTTTAAGTCCTGACTCATTTTGATTCTCCAAATGTGGGTTTGAATTCGGTTAAACTTTCGATAATTTTTTTTCTAAAAGGAAAGAAGAAAGGATTAGACATCGTAGACATCAGGCTTTCAAAAATCACACAAAGACGATCGATGAGCGCTAGCGTCGTTTCGGAGTAGGGCGATTCGTCATAAATCCAGAAAAGGATAACGCCCATTTGAAGCAACCAAAGATATTCCGGCAAAAGCTCCTTCAACTCGGGAGTGATGATGTCATCTGCGCCTTCAACCAGGTCTCTAAAAAGCCCGATACTGCGATGACGTGTTTCGCGCGAAGCATCACTGAAGGGAGAAAGAGCTCCGTTTGGATCGGTCGCAACAACAAACAGAGATTTCGCCAAACCATGGGCACCAATATTGTTTTCGATCTTTTGTCGAAGAACATAGTTCAGTCGATCTGTTAAGGTCCGATGGTCGTCCAACCCGTGGCGACACTCTTTTTCGTCTCGTTGGACGCTTTCAGAATAGTAGGCTTGAACAATATGGGCTTTGCTGGGGAAGTAGTGGTAAATGCCGCCAGCAGCAATGCCCGCGTTTTTGGCGATCGCTCGCATCGTTGTTTTTTGATACCCAACCTCTGTGAAGAGCGAATAGGCAGCATCAAGAATACTCCGATGTGTTTTCCTCGCCTTTGGGGTCATATTTATATATTTTTCGACCATCGAGAACCTGGGTTTTGAACATGTTCAATTATTAATGAACGTGTTCAAAAATAGCAAATCTTTGATCTATATATTTTTCGACGCGTCGTTTTTAGGGCGCCAATACCAGGGATCGCCGTTGGCTGCATTTTGCTCAAGAATTGAAATGACTTGTGCGCCGAGGAGAATGATCACCGCAGCGATTTCCATACTCAGTAAAATAATAATCACGGTGGCTAAGGAACCGTAGAGAACGTTCACTAGGGAAAGATTTTCAAAGTAGTAGACAAGAATACGCTGGACGATTTCCCACAGCAAAGCGGCGACGAGTCCCCCAACCAAAGCCAGGCGAAAACGAACGCGCACGACGGGCATGAACCGATAAAAAGAGCTGAGTAGGAAAACGAGAAGGAGAAAGCTCATGGCACTAAGCAACCAGCCGTTCCATTGATCGATTGGAATTCTTGTTCCCCACAGTTCAATGGCGTGGAGTTCAAAACCGCTGATAAAACTGGTGAGGAGGGTAAAGAAAGTGAGAATGGCAAAGATCGAGGTTACATAGACGAGGGGAATGAGGAGCGATTTTGCGAAGGTCCGCTTTTCTCTTTTCTCATGATGTCGAAAGATGACCAACATCGCGTTTTCTAGCATTCTAAAGGCGATCGAGGAGAAAAAGACCAACGCGCCGGCGCCGACCCAACCTACGAGAGATTTATCTTCAAGGACGGCGGCCAAAGAGCGGGTGAACGATTCTGTTTGGACGGGAAGGACGAGTTTAAGTTCGGCGCTGATGATGCTGAGAATAACCTCATTATCGGCGAAGGATGAGGCGACTAGGAAAAAAAGTGCCATCAAGGGGATGAGTGAGAGGAGCGCATTGTAGCCAAGAGCGCTTGCAAGAAGAAGCCCTTGATTGGCCATAAATTCTTGAATCACGTGCCATAAAAATCGCATCAACTTGATAAAAAGTTTGAAGAAGCGAGGTTTCGGTTTTTCCGCGTTGTGTTTCACAACACGAACCTAGTTGAGGAAAGGAAATTCGTCATTTATAATCTGTCATATTCGTCCATAAAACCGAGGAGGGTCTTGACAGAAATCGTCAATTCTATGATTAATCTTGTGTCCCCTTTTGGGTGCAAAATTTACAGGTAATTTACGGTGAATGGTGTACCTCTTTTTCTCCCCCGGAGTAGCGATGAACGCTCGCAATCTTCTCATTACATTGATGTTAGTTGCCCTTTCGCCGAGCCTTGCCTTTTCGCAAGCTCTTCCCTCGCCTGATGACCTAAGTACGCCTCCAGAAAAGAAGGAAGCCCCGAAGCCTGAGGTTGTTGAGCCTCCGGTAAAAACGGAAGAGGTGACGGAAAAAGTAGAAGAGAAAACGGACACAAGCGGCGATGTCGCGGCGATGGCCTCGCCCGCAGAAGACAAGAGCGAAGTTGATAGTTTCTCCAAACGC
>JALSKP010000094.1 GCA_026988815.1 Myxococcales bacterium
AAACAAATAGGTCATCGATAAGGACGTTGTTTCGTGGCCTGCAAGAAACATCGTCATCGTTTCGTCGCGAAGTTGTTGGTCCGACATCGCGTGTCCGTGTTCATCTTTGGCGAGGATAAAACGGTTAAGTAAATCGTCACCTTGGGTATTTTTGCTTTTTCGTTTTTCAATCAAGGCGTAGATAATTTCATCCAAGATGTGCACAGCTTTTTTAAATTCCCGTCGATGGGCCAAGGGAATTTTCTTTGGAACCAAGGACCACGCAGAATTATTTTCCTTGAAGAAGCTCTCCATCACCGTTCCAAGAGCCTCGCCTGCTTTTCTGGAATTACCGAATTCTTCGATCCCTAAAATCGTTTTCAGTACGATTTTTAAAGTCAAAGACATCATTTCAGAACTCAAATCGATGGTTTTTTCATCGGTCCAATTTTGAATATGCTGATTGGTAAAACGCAACATATCGCTGGCGTAAGCCCGTATTTGTTTTGGCCGCAAAGAGGGTGACGCGAGTCGGCGTTGAACTTTCCAAGGTTCGCCTTCGTTGGTCAACAAACCAAGGCCGAGCATATCGCGCAACGCTCTTGTCACTTGGTCTTTCTCCAAAGCATCTGCGTGATGGATAAGTATCGTTTCGATCAGTTTTGGATCGTGAACAACAAAGTAGGGATAATTCAAAATCCGAAGCCAATAGATGTCCCCGTAGCGGGCCTGCATTCTTTTGAAGAAGACAATCTGATCGTCGAGAAATAAAAGGGCCAGCGCAATCCATTCTTTCCCACTTGGTCCCCGAACTTGGTCTGGTTTTTGAGGGGTTTTGAAAAGGCGAGATTTTAATTTTTTTAACATCATTTCTCATGGGCGAAAATGGAATGATAGGTCTTTTACCTTTGAAGTCCAGAATCAGTTTCTTACCGATATATAGTAAATCATCCTCCTATCTGTAAGCTAAGGAATTTCAAATTCAACAACAATTAGGTTTACGCCTTCTCCAAAACACACAACGATTTCGCGTTTTTACCTCCAAATCCTCAAGATCATTTCAATAAAACGAAGAAAAATACGCAATTCGAGTTTTCCTTATTTTGACCCTCATCGGAGTCGCTCTAGCGCTCACCTATCGCAAAGATATCGTTCGACTACGCCACGTTCTTTCGCTTTTCGATCAAGAAAATATCGTTAAGAATTTTTCAAATATGAACGATATTTTTTTCAATCGACCTTTGGAAAACAAAGGTGGATCGAAGAAGTGTGAGGAAGCCTTCTCGCCATAGGTAAAAACATATACGTTTAATGGGGAAGAAAAAAAGGTGGATTCTTTTTTAGAGAATACTAAAACGACCTCCTTTCTTGTTATCTATGACGGGCAATTGGTCTCCGAACAGTATTATGCATTTCCTGGTCGATGGCAAAATCTTCTCTTTCGGCCGTTGTTGGCGTCGCCGTCGAGAAGGTAGAAATAGAATCCATCGAGGACCCCCTTACCAAATATGTGCCTGCAATAAAAAACTCAGCTTATGATGGGATATCCATTCGAAATGGGATAAAAAAGAGAGACTTTATTTCGATGAACGTTTACGGAAACTATGATTAAGTTCCGCTTTACGAATACGAATCGACTCAGGCGTAATTTCAACCCATTCGTCAGTTTGAATATACTCTAGAGCTTGCTCCAAAGACATCGTCGTCGGCGTTGTCAACAGAAGCGCGTCATCAGCTCCTGAAGAACGAACGTTGGTAAGTTGCTTTTTCTTATTCGGGTTTACTACTAAATCATTTTCACGTGCGTTCTCACCGATCACCTGACCACCGTATACATCCTCGGTAGCACCGAGAAATAGGGTTCCGCGTTGTTGAAGATTGAAAAGAGCATAAATCGTTGTGGTCCCGTTTTCGGTCGCGACGAATACGCCGTTCTTTCTTCCCGAGATCTCACCGCGATAGGGTCCATACTCGTGGAACTTAGTGTACATCACACCTTCGCCACGAGTATCGGTCGTGAACTCAGAACGATATCCGATAAGACAACGCGCAGGAATAAGGAATTTAACGCGCTGGGTGCCATCGGCGTTGGTATCCATTTCCGTCATTTCGCCTTTTCTTTCGTTGAGCTTACGGATAACGGTTCCTGAATATTCAGCTGGAACATCGGCAATAAGTTCCTCGATAGGTTCGGTCTTTTTACCGTTCTCATCTTCACGGAAAATCACAACAGGCTTTGAAACCTGAAATTCAAATCCTTCTCTTCTCATCGTTTCAAGAAGAACAGAAAGATGAAGCTCGCCGCGACCAGATATTAAAAACGCCTCCGGTCGGTCGGTGTCTTCTACGCGCAATGCAACATTGTGCTCAAGTTCTTTATTGAGACGATCTCGAATTTGACGACTTGTAAGATATTTCCCTTCTCGTCCACTGAAGGGGCTGTTGTTGACCATGATCACCATGGACAAGGTCGGCTCATCGACTGCAATAAGAGGAAGAGGATTAGGCTTGTCAAATTCACAAATGGTCTCGCCAGGAATGACATCCACTGGTCCAACGATAGCACAGATATCACCTGGTCCAATCTCCTCGGTTTCAATGCGATCAAGGCCGCTGAATTTCCAAATTTTGGTAAGTCGACCGACATCATTTGAACCGTCCGCGCGACAAATCGTAACCCGATCGTTTCGCGTCGCATGACCGGCGAAAACACGTCCGACCAAAATTCTTCCGAGGTAACTATCGTATTGAAGGGTTGCCACCTGGAATTGAAAAGGTGCATCTTTCGCAACGATCGGAGGATGTACTTCTTCGATGATCATATCGAGAAGAGGCTTGAGGTCGCCTTCGCGAACATCAGGCTCAAGACCGGAGTATCCCTCTTTGGCTGAGGCATAGATAATCGGGAAATCGAGTTGGTCGTCAGTCGCTTGAAGGTCGGCAAAGAGATCAAAAACCATATCTACGACCGCTTCCGGTCGCGAGTTAGGACGATCAACTTTGTTGATAACGACGATCGGCTGATGGCCGAGCTCAAGAGATTTCTTGAGAACGAATTTTGTTTGAGGCATCGGCCCTTCAAACGCATCCACAACAAGAAGAACACTATCAACCATGCCCAATACGCGCTCCACCTCACCACCGAAATCAGCGTGACCGGGTGTATCAATGATGTTGATCTTGTGGTCATTCCACATCATGGACGTACACTTGGCGAGAATGGTAATACCACGCTCTTTCTCGATGTCGTTTGAATCCATAGCTCGGTCTTCGAGGTCACGGTGAGAGACGACGCTCCCGGTTTGCTTTAGGAACTTGTCAATAAGAGTTGTCTTCCCGTGATCCACGTGAGCGACAATGGCGATATTTCTAATTTTTGCTGCATCTATCATTCGCCCCCTTTAACCACATTTGCAACGCATATCAAGCGCGATTTTTTTTAATTCAGTTAGCGACGCTGAAAAGTAGGTTTCTTCTTTGGAATGAAGAGAAGTCCCCTCTACCTCCCTACAACCTCCGGACCGACTTGAGAGGTAGGGTAAGTCGTCACCGAAAGCACGTTCTCTCAAAATCCTGCTGTTCTGGATTAGAGCTTAGATGAGAGGACGCTTCTTTTCCTTCTTTTTCTTTTCCTTCTTTTTCTTTTCCTTCTTTTTCTTTTCCTTCTTTTCCTTTTCCTTTCGAATCACTTTTTCACCTTCGTCTACAAGAGGGCTTTTTCTTCTTCTTTTTGTCGACTTTCTCTTCGACTTTTGGAAGCGAGTTTTTTTTCTTTGGAAATACGTTTAGGTCCTTTTCTTTTTTCTTCCACTTTTTGCGGGGTGTTTTCTTTTTCTCGATTTCCGTTTTTTCGGGCGACATCGCGATGCTCACTTTGACTAACTTTTCCAAGCTAAGAGGTGCTTTCATCGTGTTCAACCCAAAGCCCGAAATAATAAACTCTTCAAGGTTTGGAAAAGCGTGTAGGGTCTCAAACTCACCGCGTGAGTGTTCAATAACGAGCGTTTTTAGTTTCTCGTGGGTTCCTTTTAGACTCGACGTATCTCCCTGATTTAGTGTCAGACTTTCAAGATTGGGAAGAAGGTCGAGAATGGTCTGGTCGGCTTTTACGATGGTTAATTTTTTTAAATTTGTTTT
>JALSKP010000095.1 GCA_026988815.1 Myxococcales bacterium
TTTCCCATTTGTGCACCCAGCATCGCTGCTGTTTCGTTTCTGGCCATACATCTCGCTTAAGCCCGACGCGCCAGTTCCAAATAGGGCCGCAAGGCCTTCAGTAAAATCCCCGGTCGATAAAGCGCGAAGATACAACACCGGAATAACCTCCGCGACATTTGGCGATTTTCGCACGCTCGGAAGGAAAGTCCCCTTGGGGGATGTAAGGAGGGAGGATTTTACTCATAAATTTTTCGTTTTCCCTTCGGTCAAGCAAGCATCCGCAGATTCGGATTGGTTGAATGAAATTGGCGGTTGTCTTCTGACCTTGGATGAGCGTGCGTGTTGGGAGGATTTTACTCAAAATTTAGGAACGCGTCTTTGGAGAACCCAATTTCCGGACAACTTAAAAGCCGAGTTAGTTGATAAGGCGATCGTATTTTCCAATGAAGCCAACGATATTTCTTTAATCTGTCTTGTGTCCGGGACTTGATAGGTTTTTGGTTGGAGATGGCGAATTAGTAAGTTTGTGTACTAAAATTGATGATTTGAAGGCGTTGCTAGTCGAAGAGATAGAGGCCTTCGAGAAAGCCGAAAAGAAGCGCCGCAAAAAAGTTATTGGGGTCAAAATCTGCCGAAAGGAAAAGACCTTTGTTGAGCAGAAAGCTAAAAATGCAAATGTGTATACCGACCATAAACGCCATGTTTTATGCGCATGTCAGGTCCGTATAGAAAATATTGAAGAATTTATGAAGGTCTACCAAAAGCTATATAATGTTGCCTTGGTTGCCTTCATTCGCGGGCGAGTAGAGTCCTTTCCTTTTGGTACACTCATGATGAGAACGCTTTTTCGGATAGAATGTACATCCGAGCCGGAAAATGAACTCTTCTCGTTCATCATCTGAAAAACGAATTCTGCGCCGCCTCACCCAAAAAGACGAGAAATACACGATAGTTGTATGCAAGTTTAGGGTTTTAGGCTGGCAGGAATCTTCAGAATTCAATGTCGAAAGGCAATAAAGGGGGTTGAATTTTCGACGAAGAAAACATATTTAAAGCTTCACCAAATAAAGGAACATTGTGGCAAATCCAATATTCGAAGTAGGCGATAGGGTACCAGACTGGAAACTTGAATCAGATAATGAAGGCGAGATTTCCTCAAAAAGATTGATCGGGAAAAAGTATATTCTCTATTTTTATCCGAAGGATGATACCCCTGGATGTACTAAACAGGCATGTGGTTTTCGAGATGAACTTGAGTCCATCAATGCAAGCGGATATACAGTAATTGGCATATCGCCAGACGGTTTAGAGAGTCACGAAGACTTCCGAGAAAAATACGATTTAAACTTTCCCTTGGTCTCCGACATCGATCATAATGTCGCCAAATCTTTCGGCGTCTGGCGAGAAAAAAAGAACTATGGAAAAACCTATGTAGGATTAGTTCGTAGTACTTTTTTTGTGGATGAAGAAGGGAAATTCGAACAAATTCATGACAATGTTCGAGCGACAGGTCATGTTGCAAGATTGGTAAAGAAGTTTATTAAGTGAAGGGTTTCCAAACTATTAACCCCTCAACATCTTTCCCACTGAGCACCTATGCCTTCTTAAATGGGGAAGAAATCGGTGAGAGTCTTCAACATTCCGAAGAGGTTTATAAAAGTTGGCGAACGAGAGAGATGGACTTCAAATGTGACCTGCTCGAAAAGTTAGCAAAACTTCTCACCGAACAAGAGGAGACCTTAGCGATCGAGATGACGCTGGAGATGGGAAAACCCATAAAAGAATCTAGGTCGGAGCTTAGAAAGTGTGCTTGGCTATGTCGCTACTACGCACAAGAAGGACCACGTTTTCTTCGCCCTCAAAGAGTAGGGGCTGACTTGCTTTTCTCCACTATTCGTTATGATCCGATAGGCGCAGTTCTAGGAATCATGCCCTGGAATTTTCCCTATTGGCAAGTTTTCCGCGCCGCTATACCGGCAATTTTTGCCGGCAATTGTTTTATCCTCAAACACGCGATAAACGTGATGGGGTGTGCAGAGTCGATTGAAGAGTTGTTCCTTGAGGCTGGGTTTCCGGATCATCTTTTTATGAATCTCGCGATTCGACACGAAGACATTGGCAAGCTTATCTCAACGCCACACATCGCGGGCGTTGCGCTCACTGGCTCTCTGAAAGCGGGATCCATTGTTGCCAAACTTGCAGGTGAGAATATCAAACCTTGCGTGCTCGAGCTGGGCGGATCGGACGCCTTCATTGTTCTTGAAGATTGCGATATCGACGGTGCCGTAAAAGCGGGTGTTTTTTCGCGGATGCTTAACAACGGACAAAGCTGTATTGCTGCAAAACGCTTCCTTGTTCAGTCCTCGATCTACGATTCCTTTTTACAAAAAATAGTAAGCGAAGTTAGTAAAATTCGAGTTGGAGATCCTCTTAGTGAAACAACGCAAATGGGGCCTATGGCTAGATCAGATCTCCGGGATACGCTCAATACTCAGGTTTGTCGCAGTGTCGATGAGGGCGCCACTCTTGAATACGTTCACCCCTACGATGGTCAAGAAGGATTCTTCTATCCTCCAAGGGTGATGTCCAATGTGACCTCAGCCCAGCCCGTATTTGTCGAAGAAACCTTTGGTCCTGCATTGGCAATCTCGAGAATTGATGATTTAAGTGAAGCGATTCGGCTGAGTAATCAAAGTTCCTTCGGGCTTGGTGCAACGATTTGGACCGACTCTCACATTGATGAGGCGACTCTAGCCTCTCTTGACGTGGGCACGATTGCAATAAATGGCTTCGTAAAAAGTGACCCTCGCCTTCCTTTTGGGGGTACAAAACAATCAGGTTATGGAAGAGAACTTTCCCAATCTGGTATTCGGGCCTTCGTTAACGAGAAAGTCATTTCGCGTTTTATATAAGGTCACGAGAAAGATATTCGGATAGTAAAGGTTTACAACCTTTGAGAATTCCTATGAATTATCGCCGTGATCCTGTTTTTTTGAGGACAGCTTACTTAGCGCTGTAAAGGAGTCTTGTTTTGACCCTCGTTCTCTCGTGAGTGAATCGCATCTGCCATTGGAGCGACCGATGAAATCCCTTCTTTATGATACATTTGGAAATATTGATGTTCTTAGATTTGGCGCAGGACCACGCCCGACTATTGAATCCGATGAGGTTTTAGTGCGTGTCCTTTCGGCATCAATAAATCCTTTTGATTGGAAATTGAGGAATGGAAGTCTTAAAGATTTTTTTAAAGTAGGATTTCCAATCACTCCTGGTCGGGATGGATGTGGAGAGGTCGTCGAGATCGGCAGCACAATTGAGCGATCAAAAATCGACATCGGGCAACGTGTTGTTTTTCTTTCAAGTCGATTGGAACAGGGGTCCTTTGCAGAGTTTGTTGCGATAAAAGATCTCGCGAATAAAAGTGTGAAGGGGGCCCATATATGGGCGCTTGATCCATTCTGGCGGACATCCAATCCAGGGGTCGTTCCACGTGGTGGAGATGGTTTTACGATTGCGCGAAAACGGGCAGGGGAACTTGATAATGATCTCCTTTTGAGCGACCTCCGCGACATTATCGTGGCAATCCAGAATGAGGAAACATGTTCGGGAGACGTTGTCGTCCTTGGAATTTGCTTCCCTGGAAAATTTGCACTTATGTTGGCTAGTCAAGGACAAGCCGCAGCTGGCGCGTCGTTTCAGGGAACTGGTCTTAAAAACCTTCCAGACTTGTCCGCGATTCATGTACCCATGGCTCTTCATTTCGGAGATGCTGACGTATTCTTTCTATGCCTCAGATTTGCCTTTTATTTTTAGTATGATAAAACTAATTTCAATGAATGAATATTTGAATGCTCAATACTGGAAGTAAAATGAAAATCTTGGCTATTATTATCACCTCTTTTTTTCTCTTCGCCTGTGGAGAAGGAACCCAAAAGGGCCCTATCAAAACATCTTGTGGAGACGGAATCGTGTCAGGGAGCGAAATTTGTGATCCCGCGATTACCTCCGGTGCCGGAGCCTGTCCGACGACTTGCCAGAGTACAACCTCGTGTTCGACCAGCCTTTTAGTAGGCAGCGCCCAGGGGTGCGACGCTAGATGTGAACCGGCAGTTATTTCCCAGTGTATAGAAGGCGACGGGTGTTGCCCGGCCGAGTGCGGAGAAGAAAGCGATTCTGATTGCTCCAAAACGTGTGGAGATGGGGTGGTCGACGAAGGCGAAACATGTGACGGGAATTGTGAAAGTTGCGACGACGGAGATAGTTGCACATCTGACCTTTCTTCTGGGTCGGCAAAGAACTGCAGCCTCGAATGCACACACGATGCGATCACCAATTGTACCGACGCCGATGGGTGTTGTCCCGCAAATTGTGACGAAAGCAACGATTCAGATTGCAGCGATTCTTGTGGAGATGGCATTGTCGTCGCTGGCGAAGTCTGTGACGGAAACTGT
>JALSKP010000096.1 GCA_026988815.1 Myxococcales bacterium
GGCAGCGCGACATATGGACCATCGATATCGAGAGTGGAAAGCGCGAACAGATGACCGACGACTTTGCGCTCGACATCGATCCCTATTGGCATTCCGATAATCGCATCTATTTTTCCACCGATCGCACAAAAATATTTAATATTCATAGTGTCGATCCTGCAACTAAAAAAGTCTTTCAAGAGTCCAATGTTCTGAGCGGAATGTTCACTCCCATTGTCACAAATGATAGTAAGCATATTTATGGTTCTATTTATCAAAGTAAGGGCTACGATGCCGCCTCGATCGCCAAATCTGACAACCCCTCGCTCGCTTTGGTCTCGGAAAAAGAAGACCTAAAGGTCAACTATCCGAAAGTCGATACATCTACCTTTTACGACGACCCCTATTCTCCCACAGATTACCTTCTTCCCTTATTGTTCAACCCTCAAATTGGAGTGCTCAGTGGCGGTACAGGATTCGGCGGGACGCTAAGTGGTTACGATCCGGTTCGTAAGCATGTTTACGAAATTGCAGGCGGCTTTACCCTCGGCCAAACACCGGAAGACAAAAGCTCAAGTTTAAGCGTTTTTTATTCCTATGGCGCTTTACCAGTTTCGTTGACTTTATCGGGTTCGTTTCGAGAACGTTTATCAAGTCGATCTCTGTTCGCCGAATCACGCTTCATTCCTTTTACTTTGCGGGAATACGCAGCGACCGCCAAAGTCTCTTATCCCTTTTCCGCGCTAAGTGATCGTTTTTCTCTGAGCTTTGATTTCCGTTTTGAGTACAGCGATTTTGCGGATGAAGTCGCCATCGAACACGATCCCGCTGACCTTGAACCACGCGCACCCAAACTTGGCTTTTTTAATAGCGCCATCCTTTCTCTTTCCTATTCTAATACAGAATTTCACCCGCTTTCGGTAACGGGCCATAAGGGGATATCGGCCTCGATTTCAATCAACATGATGGATCCAATCATCGGTGCCGACTATCAAAGCAGCTCTTTCTTTTTTGGGCTCGATGGTTTTGTTCCTAATCCTTGGTGGAAACGTCATTCGTTAAACCTTCATTTGGACGGCGCGATTTCCTTGGCGACAGATTTGGCGCCGCGCGGTTTTTCGCTCGGTGGATATGCCCCACAAGATGTGTTGACGAGTTTGGTTTTTCAAGAGCAGCGTCGCCAGTTTGTCATTAGAGGATATAAACCAGCGGCCACAAGTGGCACCCAATATCTTTTGGCGGGCGCCGAGTATCGATTTCCTATCTATGATTTTGATCGTGGATTTGAGTTAACGCCGATTTATTTTCGCCAACTAAAAGGCTCGATTTTTTACGAGGGGGGGGCGGCGTATCGCGGCTTCCTCGCCGACGCGGATATCTTAACCGGACTTGGTGCTGAGGTGTCGATGAATGTTGAGTTTGCCTACTATCTTTTTGGCAATCTCAGATTGGGATATGCACGCGGTCTTGCCGAACAAGGTATTAACGAAGTTTACTTTATTTTTGGCGGCGGATTTTGAAATGTTTTGTTGTTATACTAGTGCTAAGCGCTTGCTCGGCCCCGGTCGAGGGCATTAAGAGACCGATAAGGTCGAACGATGTGTCTCTTTTAGATACGGGTCCACTAGAAGATAGTTCAGACCAGGGACGAGACCCAGACGAAGGTGTCACCAAAGATCTTGAACAAGAAATGCCGTGCGAAAAAGGATGTATTGCGTCCATCGAATTCGTTGGTGTTTTTTACAAAGAACAACTCCAACCCTATTTGGAACCCGGCATTGAAATCGACAACGGTTATTCAATTTATTGGATCCTTTACGAGACAGATGGTCGCTTGGCAAGGGCCTCGATAACGATCCCGGCTGGACTGATTGATACACCGGCCCAGGGCTGGCCAATTGCCGTCAATAATCCCGGCACCGTGGGTCTTGGCGACAAATGCGCTATCGCCTTTTCGGTGAGTGGCTCAGGTTTGTCAGGTTATTTTGGCGCACGAGGTTGGGTAGGTGTGACGATAGATTATCCCGGTTTGGGTGCCAGCGCCGACGACGGCATTCATCCTTATCTGGACGGCGAGGTGGAAGGAAAAGCAGCTTTGGACGCAATCCGCGCAACGCAGCATTTTTTGAAAAATCGTCGCATAAAATTTAGTGGAGCCTCGATTATTGCAGGTCTTTCACAAGGTGGACACGCCACACTTTGGGCGGCAAGTTTACAAAAAAGCTATGCGCCCGAACTTGATATTCGAGCCTATGCCGTGGTTGCTCCAGCGTCTGGTTTTCAGGAACACTGGTCGCCCGGGATGGGGTTTGATGGTCCCCATCTTGTCTATCACGCGATGCTGACTTATGCCTGGCGCGCGACTTATGGTGCTGGCGAGAATCCTTGGAGTGAGAATGTTAAAGCGCAAATAGATGCTATTATGGAGGACCATTGTAACTTCCCAACCGATACAGTGGCCTTGACTGAGCGCCTGGGAAGCGCGCGCGAAAATATCTTTTCTAGTGCTTTTACCGAAGCCTTTAAGACCGGCGATTTTTCAGATTATCCCTTCATGGAAGTTGGTTTTTCAAAAAACCGCGTTCGGTCTTTTACATCAGATATTCCTATACGAGTTTACCAAGGTGATGTTGACGAAGTGGTTTTAAAATCGAGCACAGACGAACTGGTCGAAAGTCTTCGCGAAAAAAAGCCGGACATCGAATATCTCATCGTACCTGGTGGCGGCCATACAAACATCGCTTTTTCTTTCTTGGCTTTCGAACAAATACGAAGCGCAGAATCACTTTCTTGGCTCAAAGAAAAAGTGAGTCAGTGATTTTAAGGATTCGATTTTGTAATCCTCCGTGGGCGAAGCATGGTTTATGGTGATACAAATTCACGATGTCGTGGACGAAAACAATCAACCTCTCTTTATTTTGGTGAAGACAGGACTGATAACAACGCAATGGTGCACGCGTTGATAATTAGGAGGGATCCATCATGTCCTTAAATATTTCTTTTTGATGATGTTTCTTTTGTCTTGTGATGAAGGGCTTGATTTAAATCGGGATGTTACAACGGAGGTGTTCAATGAAAAGGGCAGCACCAAAGATCTTCCGAGAATTACTCCAAATTGTGAATCTGACTTTTCGCTTTGCCAAGCGTCCGCTTCTTTGAAGATTTCACAAAGTAATAACGTCCCACGATTTTCATGGCGTCCTCACATTCCGACGGTACCGCACTAGGTTTCAACCTCGAGGGAGAAGCAGAAACACTCGTGGGTGACATAAGGCTAGCGGACGACGAGTAAAGGACGTCCTTTCCTCGACCATATTTTATTAAAATAATATACGATGTTGGGCTCATAGACCGTCTCGATCTGGAAGGTCCACCGTCGAATTAAGGGCGAGTTTACAGCGCCGATTCGTGTGCGATGTTACACTGGCGTTCCAGGAAGTGGTTCGGGTGTTCTAGACTCGGATTTGTCTTCCAAGTTTTGTCAGAAATGCAAGAAACACAACCATCAATCTCCATAGCAGACCTCGATCGAGGCAAACCTCGCCTTTCTCGTTTTCTTTCTGTTTAAAAAAGTTAACTTGCTTACGACAAAAAGGAGTTGTAGACAGGACCCCTCTTGCGCCGCAAAAAAGCTTCGAAATTCTTAAACAAGCGATAGAAAATCGACGTTAAAAACTCACCGGAAACAGTAAATATACTTACTTTTTCTGGGAAAGAAGAAAGTCAAGAACGCCATTTGCGTATTCTTTCGTCAACACAGGAACATGGGATGCTCCTCGGATCTCCCAAAATTCAACCTGGGTTCCGTTATCACATTTTTCCCACCGTTTGACGCGAGTTTCTTTACCAATAATACCACTACTCAGATTCTTACGCGATCCCTTTTCGGAGGACTCACATCCATTTCTCGTCACCCACCGATTGACCGTTTCTTCAGCGCCAGGATAGCCATTCAGTGTTCCATTGCTCCTCGCACCTCTGAAACGAATCACGGCATCGAGTGTTCCGTGAACATGGAGAATACTGACATCTCCCGTATCTTCGCACAGCGCGGGATCGAGAAAGGTCGTCCCCGCTAAACTCGCGATCGCTGCGATTCGATCTCCATATTTACAAGCCAAAGTATAGGACATAAATCCTCCGTTGGAGTGTCCTGTAAAATAGATTCTTGTTTCGTCGATGTTATATCGTTGGATAGCCTCATCAACGAGCCCTATTAAATACCCCGCATCATCGGGATTGGTCCCGTCAAAGTCGCAGCATCCATCCGTTGCGTTCCAATATTTTTGGCCACGACCGTCTCTGAGTCCCTCCGCAATAATGTAAATAAACTCACGTTTATCCACCTGGCGACCAAAGCCAAGATAGGCATTTTGCACCGTTCCACCGCTGCTATAACCATGAAGTAAAGTGAGGAGGGGATAGGATTTCTTGGGATCATA
>JALSKP010000097.1 GCA_026988815.1 Myxococcales bacterium
GGATTTTATCGCAGGCCAAACCGTGGCCGATATTGCCCAACGTGGGTTTAAAAACCAATGTCCTCCCTCCCTAAAACAGGTCGTTCAGATTATCGTCGATGCGTGTGACGGCCTTAATTACGTTCATGATTTTCGAGATTTAGATAATCGACTCTATTCAGTGGTGCACTGCGATGTCTCACCTCAAAATTTAATGGTCACCTATTCGGGCGTGACGATGATTTTTGATTTTGGCATCGCCCAAATTATGGGCCAGCCCGAGAACGCCTCAGGTGGTAAACTTGCCTACATGTCACCCGAACAAATATCAGGCGAGAATGTTGATCCACGTTCCGATATTTTTTCTTTGGGCGTTATTCTTTACGAACTTGCAACAGGCTACAGGCTCTTTCGCCGAGATACCCAACCTGCGGTCATTGATGCGATTCTAAACGAGGCTATCGTATCGACAAGAGAACTTAAGCCAGAGATTGCGCCCTTTCTCGATCAAATTATTATGCGAGCCTTGGAGAAAGATCCCAAAGCACGATACCAATCCGTACTGTCGATGCGAGACGATTTACGCCAGTTTTTGGGTATGACGATAGAGGGGCGTGACCTGCGTAGTGGGCTCGGTGCCTATGTATCTGGGATGTTCAAGACCGAACGCGACGAAATCGCCGACCTTCTTAATCAAGCAGGACATCGCGCGGAACCTGTTGCGCAAAACAAAGTTGAGATTCGTCCTGAAGCATCGATGGACATCGAAATCGAACGGAATGATCTTTACGAAAATGAGTTTCAAGAATTACTCGCTTTAAAATCCCAGTTTCGACTCCTTATTATCATCGCGCTTTTATTGTTGGTTGTGTGTATGGGGCTCGGCTTTTCCCTCTGGACAGCTTAGGCTATGTCGTCTTTCTATGACGAGTTTGGCTTCCATGATGATCCCGCAAAAAGAGTAGGGTGGTACGATCAACTGAATCAAGATCTGAAGTTCGCTTTTGTTGAAGAACTCCTCGCCTCCTTTTCACCAAATCCAAACATTGTCGATCTCGGATGTGGATTAGGAGATTTTTTCGCGTTTCTGACCCAAAGAGGATTCAAGGGCAACTACTTAGGGATCGACAACGACCCATCTTTGTTATCAGCGGCAAAAATCAAACACCCCAACGCCCCCTTTATAAACCAAAGCTTTACCGAAGCTCCTTTCCACGACGCTCAAATTGCGGTGTGCATTGGCGGTCTACTTTCCACATCACCGCCCACATTGGAAAAAATGCTTGATATTCTAGGACGCTATCCGGCCTTCGTATTGATAGGCCTTTCAACCTCGGGGAGTTCAAGCGTTATATTCGAGGAAAGCTTTGTCGGGATTCCGCCAGGTGAAAAAGTTGTCAAACTATCTCATGATGAAGTGGCAATTGTGCACCAACTAAGGTGTAAATATTCTCCAAAAGAACGATTGGAAAAGCTGATTTTCAATGGCGAGTATTCAAAAGAATCCATTGCCAGGGCATTTTTTGCGATTGGACAACGTGATGACGCGCTTGAACACCTGGAAGGGTGCCGAAGTGAACTTGCGGATGCGATGCGATCGGCGTGGAAATGATCGAAATCGCCTTGAGTGAAATCGAAAGCGCGATACACTAGGGCCAACATCGTCATTAAATGAAAGAGGTTCCGATGCGAAATATTTTCTTAATATCCATTCTTATGCTTTTGGTTTCCGGTTGCGGTCTCTTTTCAGATGATCCCACCGACGACCCCTTCGATATTTCGATCACGGAGTCCTTTGAAATGGAATTTCCTTTCGATGCAAGCGCGTTATGTCCACCCGGACAAGATTGTTCAACAACACCGATGCCCTCTCCCAAACCCATTGATCTTCCAGATGTTCAGATCCCCATTCCGATAGACATTCTCGCTGCCACGGGTAGCGACGAGTTAAAGGAAATTGCAGGTCGCTTGAAGAAAGTTGAAATCGAAAGCGTAGAGTACGAACTCGTGAACAATACCTTGAACATCAACTCGCCCGAGTTTCAGATCTATGTCGGTCCGGTTGCCTCAACGCAGATTTCCGGCGCTGGTACTGTTCAACTTATCACGATTCCTTCCGCGCCTCCGAAGACTTCCGAAAAGGGAACAGCAATACCCAAAGCTGAGAGCCTTCCGGTCGCAAGTGATCTCTTCAAATCGTTGAAATTTTCTGCGATTGGGTATGTGGACGAAGATGTTGAAAAAGGAGAGCTTTTTCCCCCTCAAGGCGGAACGACCTATAAACTCAAATTCAATCTCAGGTTTACCGCCAACCCGATTGACCAGTTTTAGATGTTAAAAGGAGTTCTTCTCGTCTCGATGTGTTTCGCTTTGTCGTGTGCATCCAAACCAAAGATCGAGATTGAGAAAAAAAAGAACCCTAATCCAAGTGCTCAGACAAAAGAAAAGCTTGGACCCTTCGGATTAAAAGGAGAAGGGACTCTCATTGCCGAAATTATGACAAGTGATGGGCCCCTGATATGTACGCTTTTTGAAAAAGAGGCGCCTCACACCGTCGCGAATTTTGTGGGTCTTGCTCAAGGAAAAAAAACGTGGGTTAACCCCGAGGGGATTACCAAAACCGACACGCCTTTTTACGACGGACTTTCTTTCTTTCGTATCGTTCCAGGATTTTTCCTTCAGAGTGGTGACCCCTTAAATACTGGAAAAGGTGGTCCAGGATACACCTTCGACGATGAAGTTTCCTCATCCTTAAAACATGATAGCGCGGGCGTGTTAAGCATGGCAAATCGCGGTCCGAACACAAACGGAAGTCAGTTTTTCATATTACTCCGACCCACACCTCATTTGGATGGTCATCATTCGGTTTTTGGCAAATGCGATTCTCAAGAGATCATTCGTAAACTTAGTTCCTATCCCGTAAACGCGGAAAATATCCCGCTAAACCCTCCTACAATCATTAGAATTCGTTTTTTTCGTAAAAATAAATGACTCCGAGCCGATTCTGACCGACGAATCGCCTTGATCCTTCTAAATGGGATTTTATCGTTGGCGATGAATTAGCGGATATGTTAATACGCCCAGTCCGCGAGGACATTTGAGCGCCGGCTAATGTTTTGAGAAGCCAGGCATGCGTCGGAGAATTACATGAAACGATTACTAACAATAGTATTGGTGCTGTTAGGGGGCATTGGAACCCAACAGGAAGCCAGGGCACAGGATGGACCTGTACCGAAATTCTTTCTGCTTCCAACCCAAGCCGTTCAAGACGGCATTTCCTCTATCGTTCCCGAAAAAATCGGTGAACTGCTTCGAGATCGCATAACGCAAGATAAACGCGTTGAACTGATGCCCGACTTTTCGGCTGTCAAAGCGAGTTTAGGCGGCGGAAGCGCGCTCATTGTTGAAGCCGAACAGCTGTATAACTCAGGAATTGGTCAACTTACGGCCGGTAACGACAAGAAGGCCGTTGAAGCATTTTCAAAGTCCATCAATATTATGGAAGCCAATTTGGCAGAGGCGAATTTTGAAATTCTAGCCGACGCGATTGGAAATCTTGCCCTGGCTAATTTCAACGCAGGCTTCGATCTGGATGCAAGAAAGGGCATCAAATTTTACGCCTATATTCGTCCTGCATTGATCTTGGATAAAGAAAAATTTCCCAAAGAACTCATCAAGATTCATGAGAAAGAAAAAGGAAAAATTAAGAAAGCCGGCCCTGGTGTTCTCAACATTAAAACAAGCGGATCCGGTCTGATTTACATCGATGGTGTAGAGAAAGGAAGCGCGCCTGGAACCGTTGCAGATATCGGATTTGGTCATCACTATCTCGTCGTTAAAGGTGCGACTGGTGATTCTTACGCAAAGAAAATTAAAGTTCGCGGGAAGAAAAAGAAGCAAGAATTTTCCGCAACCTTACAACCTTCCGGATCTGGGAAAAAGACCGCCTCAGGCCAACCGGAGTTTTATACGGACCTCCTCACAACTTTAAAGTCGGGATCTTTTGATGGGTCTGTTAAGCCCTACCTTTCCGAGTTGGCCAATCAAACCGGCGCAGATTACATCGGCTTCGTATTGATGTTGAGAAAAGGAAGCGACTATGTAGCTATACCTTTTGTGTATCGCAGATCTGATGAGCGACTTGTTCGATCAACAGACGAGACCTTCAATATCGAGCTATCCAATCTTGTTGTCGGGGTAAATAATCTTTCCACCCATCTTATCGATTCATCAAAATCGATGCCCGAAAGCGCGATCGTCACTGACGTCAAACTCGCAGAAGCAAAGAAAGTTGTGGTTGTTAAGAAAGACCCCATCATCAAAAAGAAAGACAAGGTTGTGGTCAAACCGCCACCACCCGTAGAAAAACCATCAGAGGACTCCAAT
>JALSKP010000098.1 GCA_026988815.1 Myxococcales bacterium
TGTGCGCGAATAATGGTCGTTCAGATCGACCCACCGTTCCTGTTCTGACAACAATTCTTCGATGGATCCTACGGCGACTTTATCTCGAGGTTCGATGGCCAGAATCCTTTCAAAGGTGTCCACCGCTTCGGCTTTTTCGTCTGTAATGTCGTTCTGAATCTGAGCAATGCGATGAAGGGTGGTCATACCCATTTGTGGGTCATTGATACCAAAGGCCTCATACTTCTTTTGCAGAAGCTGAACCAAATCGGCAAAACGACTTTGATCTCCAAACATCGATTCGAGAATTTGATAAGCCTGAAGATACTGAGGATTTACCGCGAGGGCTTCCTCATATTGTTCCTCGGCAACGGTAGGCTCATCGAGCTGATCGGAGTATAGGTCGCCAATGCGCATACGCATCGATACGATCTCATCTGGATCGTTGAGATGAAGAACCGCTTCTTCATAAATTTCTGAAAGCCGGACCCATAATCCATTTTCTGATGCAACGGAGACAATCGCCTCGTGTGCGTCGTTTCGTGCATTATTAATCGCCCATGCCCGAGAAAAGGCATCGATTGCGGCATCGGGCGCCTCAAGTTGGCGTTGCCAAATCTTACCACTCTCCAGCAGGTAATCGATTTTACGCTCTGGGTCGTATTCTACGCTTTCGAGTCTGGATAGAAGGCCGACCTTCTTCTCCCAAAGCGCATTTTCGGAATAATAATGAAGCAAATCTTCTCGAACAAGTTCCAAAGATCCATCGTCTTCAGCGGCTAATTCCAGTGCGTCGATAGCCCCACTATGATTGGCATCCTTTTGAAGAATGCTTTGATAGAGACTTATCGCTTCGTTGTTTTCGAACAAACGTTCCGAGAGAACTTTTGCGAGTTTCATCTCGATGTCGGTTTTATCTTCCTCTTGTCCCGATACGAGTTGGGTACGCAAAACATCGGATAACTCCGGCCATTGTTGGGCTGCGGTATATAAACGTTCCAATTCTGAGAGCGCGTTTTCGTTCGAAAGATCGTTGCTCAAAATATCGTTATACACGTCAATCGCGCCAGCTTGGTCATCCAACTGGACTTCACGAACGACCGCAAGTTTGGTCAATATGGTCGAATCGCTTCCCGCTTTGCGCGAGAGCACCTCGGCTAGATCTTCCCACCTTTCGTTATTCTCGAAGAGAATTTCAAGTTTATCTAAAGCCTCTTCCGCCTCTGGTTCAATATTTAACCACTCTTGGTATGCGTCAATCGCACGATTAGGACGAGCCAAAATCTCGTCTTCCAATCCACCGAGTTGGGAGAAGAGTTCGACGCGTCGACTCGGCTCGGAAAGCTCGCTTTGTGATAGGAGGTTTTCGGCCAATTCTTCATGTTTGCCAGTACGTCGGTACAAATTTTCCAAAGATAGAAGAATCGAAACATCGGAATCATCGTCTTCCAATGCTTTTTCGTAGAAGAAAATCGACTGGTTCGGGTTAGATTCGTGTTCATCCTGTAGTTCTGCAATTCGTTTGTTCAACACGGGACGAAGATGGGTCTGTGCATCTTGCACGGCATCGACCAAGGTCGCGATAACATCAGACATCTTTCCAATTTGGGCCCCGAGGGTTTCCAAAAGGTTACGTCGCTCGACGTTATCTGGTGAAAGGACCACCGCTTTTGAAACGCTATCAAAGGCGGCTTCGCTATTGCCGATTCTTTCACGGTAGAGCTTACCTAACTCGTCTAATAATTCGACTTTGGCGAAGACGTCATCTGATAAATCAACGCGCGATTCCAGAACTTTAATGAGCTTTTTATGGTCATCAGATTCACGATAAGCGGGCTCCACAAGATTGGCAATTTCCAAGCGTTTTTCTGGATCGTCGGTGCCGATCGCATCGCTTAAAAATTCCAGTTCTCGAATCGCGTCCACGTCATTTGTATCTGAGGCAATAAGATCGCGTAATATCTCCAAGGAACGATCGTAATCCTTAAGCTGGTAAGTATTCACGTTTGCCAATTCTAAATACATTGAACGACGTCGAAGAGGATCCTCGTTTTCCAAGGCGCATTTTTCAAGAAGGGATGCTAAAGCCTCAAAATCTTCGTCTCCTCGCAGAAGTTCGCGCAAGTTGTCGGTGGCTTGTTCATGTAGTCCATCAATGTCGAGAACTTGCTCGTAAAGAGATATTGTTTTCTTCGTATCGGCCAGAACATCGTCACACACTGTTGCTGCATCGACGAGCAATTCAACCCGTTTTTCATCACTATCAGATAAGTGTGAACGTGCGATGAGAATATCCACCAAAGCCTCGTGCTTTGAGGTCGTACGATAAATACGTTCCAAGCCTGAGTAAGCGTTGTCATCGCAAGGATCAATGTCCACCAATAAATTTAAGGACTCAATTGTAGAGGAAGCGTTGCCGAGTTTCGTTTCTCGAATATCGGCCAGTCGTCGAAGTAAATCGCTTTCTTCAGGACCCGCAGCGGCATCCTTAGCGGCATATTCGGCAAAAATTGCGTCAACGTCCTCCCATCGGTTGAGTATCCCTCCCAAATCTTCAATTCGGTCTTGGCGAGCCTCCGAGAAAGGGTCCAAACTGAGGCTTTCAATACTACGTTCAAAAGCCCAGGTTCGGTTGTCCAACGGACCATCGTAGAGTCCGACCAGCTCATCGAGAATTTTTAAAGCTTCTTCATCGTCGAGGTCTTTTTCTTTCCGCGCTTCGAGCGTGGAGGCAAGCTTTTCGTATTCTTTTGCATCTCTAAAAATGGGTTCTAAAATCAATGCAGCGTCTCGGCCAGCATCGGAGGTAAGGAGTTCTTCGAGACACGAAATGGCGGCAACATCACCAGGATGGGTTTCCAGTACAAGGGCATAATAAGAAATAGCTTCTAAGGCATCCTCTTTTTCGTAACGATAGACGTCACCAAGCGACATTTGAAGCTCTCGAATCCGAGAGTCATCCGTCGCATTTTCAAGCTCACTCAAGGAATATTGAATTACATCTCCCCAATTTTCTTGCCCTTTTGAAATCTCAATCAACCCACGCAAAGCGCCTTGATGATCGGGATTATTTTCTAAAATCTCAAGAAAAGTGGCTTTCGCGTCATCGGTGTTTCCCAGTTGAGCGAGTTGCAATTTGGCAATTTGAGCACGATAGTCCTCGACCACTTCGCCGTCTGGAGATGCCTCGATTTGAGACCGAAGAATATCAACTTTACGTTCCCACTCGCCGGACTCGGTATAGAGGTTTTCAAGCGCTTTTAGAATCGTCGAATCATTGGGGCGATTGGAACGAATAGCCTCGTATCTGTCGATTGCATCGGCAACTTCTCCGCGTTGGGTGTGGAGTTCGGCGATGCGAAGCCAAATATTTTCCTTCGCGATCGGGTCTTCAGTTAAATCGGCGGCTTCGTCAAAGCCCGCAATCAGTTTCACTTCTTCTTTGGATTTTGATGCCAATGTTTCGGCGATGTCCAACATCTCTTCATTCGAGGGTTGGGTGAGGAGCGCTTTAAGCGCCCAGTCTAATGCATAACTTGTATTATTTTGTTCTTTTTCGAGTTCACAGAGGCGAGATTGATGGGAAAATAGTTTTGCACTGTCGACCTCTTTATCCGATATTTCTATCGCATCAAGGATCATTGTATGCATTTCGATTTCGAGTTTTTTATCCTCGGTCATGGCATACCAATCGATCAATTCTTCGGCGATAATTTCTGGACGATTGCTGATCTTACGTAGGCTTTCTAAGCTCATGATGACACGATCGGTAGACTCCAATTCGGTCTCAGCCAAGGTCGCCATCCGACGAAACAGAACCGCTTGGAGTCCTTTTTCGCTTGAAACACCGGCCGCTGAATCGAGAAGATCGTAGAGGCGATCGAGGTTATTGCGTTCTCGATAAAGCTTATCAAGGGCGTCAAAATTCGCACTTCGAATGTAGCTATCGGTAAGATAGGCCATCGCTTTGGAGTTATTTTCATCGAGGGTCAAGACCTCCAACCACAGTTCACACGCACGTTCAAGATTTTCGTGCTGGGTCCGGAAAAGATCGCCAGCTTCACCTAAGGCTGCGATTTTGAGTTCAAACTCATCGTCATCAAGGGCAGCTGACTTACGTACAAGAATAGTGGCGAGTTCTTTATAATCTTTGTTTTTCCTTTTGATACCTTCGAGCTGAATCAAGGCATCAAGATCGAGGGGTTCGATCTTTAGAATTTCTTCCAAAAGAGGTTCTGCGGCCTCTCTATTTTTCATCTTTCCAAGTGAGAGAGTTACGAGATTCTTGAGCACGGCCATGCGCTCCTCGTCCGAATCTGTGGATTTAATCTGATTCTTTTTGAGGTTAAAAAGGGAATCAAAATCGCGACGTTTTTCAAATA
>JALSKP010000099.1 GCA_026988815.1 Myxococcales bacterium
CGAAGCTCTTAAGCAAACCTCCTATACTGGGAATTAGTATGGGAGATTACCAAAAACTAGATCCAACGACGCTAAAAAGCTATAAAAAGCCGCACCCTATTCCCCCTTTTCTATACGTTTTGGCAGCCATCGTCGCTGGCATTTTTGTCCTCTCTACCTTCCCACCTGCTGAAAGCCCCTTGGTCGGCCAGCCCTCGCCGCGCTTTCTTCTAAAAGATCTCAAAGGCGATGTGAAAAGTTTCAAACCCGAAAGCGATAAGATAAAAGTACTCGATTTTTGGGCGTCTTGGTGTGGTCCCTGCTTTAAACAGACCCCCGCTTTATTACGTCTAGAACGGGAGAATTCTGATGTCCAATTATGGTCAATAAATACCGATGCCCCAGGCGTGGGAAGGCGAGCAAAAATTGCCCGTTTTCAAAAAAGAGGTGGATGGCATTTCCCGGTCATTCTCGACAGCGGTCGGGTATCACCCCGTTTTAACGTCACCTCTTTCCCCACGATTCTTTTTGTCAAGAAAGACGGAACGCTGTCTTATGCAAGGGCCGGTGTTCATTCGTACGCGGCTTTGGTTAAGCAATTGAACGAGGCTAGAAAACCATGATGAGCCGAGCCCTTTTAGCACTTCTTTTGTTAACACTGGGAGCGTGTAAGGAAGAGAAGGAAGAAAAGAAACGTTTTGTCGAAAAGCCAACGCCTGTGGTCGTTGAATTGGTAAAACGATCAACGATGAGTGATGCCTTACTTTCAACGAGTACCGTTGATTCGAAAACGTCCATCGAAATTTTGGCCGAAGTTCCTGGCGTCCTAACGCGTATTTGGGTGGACCAAGGCGACGTCGTTAAGAAGGGGGCACGTCTAGCAAAAATTCAACGCGCAGATCTTGGTTTGAGCGTGCGTTCAGCGTCCACCTCGGTCGGTCAACTCGGACGTGAAGTGACACGCCTTAAGCCTCTTTTTGAGAAAGGCATCGTGTCACGCCAGATATATGATAACGCTATTTACCAATTCGATCAGGCGAAGGTGGAACAAAGTCGGGCCAAAAACGCAGCCTCTAACGCACGCGTTAAGGCAACCTCGCCGGGCCTCATTGCGATGCGCTATGTGAATCCCGGACAACAGGTCGCCCTCGGAACGCCCCTTTTTAAAATTATCGATCCTGAACATTTAATCGTCAATATTCACCTTCCCGAACGTGTTTTGTCAGGACAGCTTCTTGGAAGAAAGGTGTTCGTAGAAAGCGATGCAGTCGGTATCCAGGCCCAAGGTGTTGTCGAGAGAGTGAGCCCAATTGTTGATCCTCGAAGTGGAACGGTCGGTGTTCGTATTGCCATCGAAAACAATTCCGCCTTTCGTTCGGGCATGTTTGTTAGAACCAAACTTGTTACGCACGAGAAAGAAAACGTTCTCGTTCTTCCACGTCGAGCGCTGATTTATCAGGAAGACTCCATCTCCGTTTTTGTCCAGTCGAAGAAGAATGATCGTGTGATCGCTTTGCGTCGAAAGGTTGAAGTGGGTCTAAAGGATGGGAGCCACGCTGAAATCACAAAAGGTCTTGAGGAGGGCGATAAAGTGATCATCATCGGCCAAGAAACTCTAAAAGACGGGACTCTTATCACACTGGGAGACGTGAAAAACGATGACCTAAAAGAGGAAAAGAATCCGAAATAATGGATCCATCAAGACTGACCATAGACCGACCGATTGCAACGTTGATGATAGCTATCGCTATTTCTGTATTTGGCTTTATTTCCTATGAACAGCTGCCCGTAAATCTACTTCCTAAGATTTCATACCCCACGCTCACCATACGAACAGAAAATCCTGGAGCGGCGCCTCAAGAAATTGAGAGCAATATTACCGAAGAAATAGAACAAATTGTTCGTACTGTTGAGGGAGTTGTGGAAGTTGAAAGCACGAGTTTTGCCGGCCAGTCCGACATTGTTCTACGCTTTACTTGGAACACCGATATGAACTCGGCGCTACAAAAAGTTCGGGAAAGAGTAGAGCTTGTTCGATTAGATGAAAATATCTCAAGGCCCCTTATTCTTCGTTTTGATCCCGATCTCGATCCGATTCTAAAAATCGGCTTGTTCGGCGATACGCCTGCTGAAAACGATCAGCGGGCGATTTCGCTTTCTTTATTACGCAGGATTGCCGAAGAAAAAATCGAGCCAGAGATTCAAAAATTGAGTGGCGTTGCGATGGTAAAAATTCGTGGCGGGTCCAATCAGGTTGTGCGTGTAGAAGTCGATCCCAATCGCCTTGCGCATTTGGGATTGTCGAACGAGGACGTCTCCAATCGCCTTAGAGCTGAGAACGTCAATCTCGCCGGCGGAGCGTTGATCGAAGGAAACGTGACCTACCTGGTACGTACCTTAAATGCATATACGAATGTCGAAGATGTGGCCTCATTGATCATTACAAGTAAGGAGGGTTTACTGATTCCTTTACGCCGTGTTGCAAAGGTTTCACTGTTACCCGACGACAGCGAGGTCATCACGAGGATGGGTGTTGGAAAAGACATTCGCCCTTCTCTGATTTTGGAAGTATTTCGCGAGCCAAGCGCAAACATGATCGAGGTGTCCTCGCGTGTGCGACGTCTGTTGTTCGGAGATCCTGGCGCACACGTAAAACGAGCCCAATATCTAGCCAAGGATCGCGCGACAAGAATCGCCAATCAAGCTTTCAAATGGATTGAAAAAGATCCTTCACCCGCGGCCGGTTTGGCACCGCGACGATCCGGAATTTTGCTTGACGATCTTCACGAAAACGTCGAATCGGGAAAGGTTCAACTCCGCGTATTAAACGATCAATCGACCTTTATAAAGCGAAGCGTCGACGAGGTTATGCAAACTGCATTGTGGGGAAGTTTATTTGCCATCCTTGTCTTGTTTTTATTTCTGCGAAATGTTTGGGCGACGTTTATTATCGCCATCGCAATTCCTTTGTCGGTCATTGGGACCTTTGGCGCTTTTCGATTTTTCAATGTCTCTTTGAACGTCATGAGTCTGGGCGGCCTCGCCTTGGGGATTGGCATGTTGGTCGATAATGCGGTGGTCGTATTGGAGAGCATCGTACGATGCCGAGAGGAGGGGGACGCACCCCGCAAAGCCGCAAGTCGGGGGACACGCGAGGTCGCCGGCGCGGTGATTGCGAGCACCTTAACCTCGCTCGCTGTATTCGTCCCCATCGCCTTCGTGAGCGGTATCGCAGGGCAAATATTTCGCGATCTCGCACTAAGCGTTGTATTCTCTTTAACCGCAAGTTTGGGCTTTGCGCTTCTTTTTGTCCCTATGCTTTCCGCACGTGGTTTTGGGGAAAGGAAAATTCGCCTAGAAGGTAAATCCACATACAAAGGATGGGTTACCATCGATCTATTGAAATCGAACGTGAGCTACTGGAAAAGCAAACTTCAATCCTCCTTGCTTTGGTTGCCTCTCGTCCTAATCGTAAGCATCTTTATCATTTCGAGAATTTTAATCTTCTTCCCTTTGGAAATTCTTATTGGGAAAATTGGCGGTTTTTTTCTCTTCTGGTTAGGTCGACTTTTGGGTTCGCTTTTTCGATTGGTGAGCCAACAAAAAGTTCGAAAAGAAAACGACAGCTCTTTTTTCCGCGATATTTACAAAACGATATTGAGTGCGACATTGCGCGTACGTTACACGGTCGTCCTTTTTTCAATTCTCCTTTTCTTCTTTTCAATATGGCGTTTCGGAGGGCTGGGTACGCGACTTTTACCGACCTTGCATCAGGGTAGCTTTGAGATTTTAGCGAGCTTTCCGGTAGGAACTCGCTTAGAGGAAAGCGCGAAACGTATAGAAGGTTTGGAAAAATCGCTTTTAGATATTGAAGGCATTGAACAAATTTCAACGGTCGTGGGTGTAGAGAAATCGGATCTCAATGCCGAAGGCGGCGAGCACAGTGCTCGCATACTGGTTAACCTGGCGTCGTCCGAGGAACCAGGAAAGGAAGAGACGCGGGTCAGCGATAAAGCCCGTGAATTGGGGGCAATGTTCCCGGGCTTAACGCTCGAAATTCGCAGGCCCAAAACCCTTTCTTTGAAGTCGGCAATTGATGTTCAAATTTACTATTCTGATCTCGAAAAATTGCAGAAAGGTTCTCAGTCCCTGCATGCTATTTTGGGAGAAGTAGACGGGATTCGGGATCTCAGAAATAGTTTGAGAAGTGGATTTCCGGAAATCAGGATAGAACTCGACCGACTACGTTTGGCAAGTCTTGGGATCTCCGCAAAAGAGGTCGGGGAGGCCATTCGTTCTCAAATTCAAGGCATAAAAAGTACAGAAATTCAAAGCGATGATTTTAGCTACGATGTTCTTCTTCGAACAGACCCGCG
>JALSKP010000100.1 GCA_026988815.1 Myxococcales bacterium
CCCCACCTTCCTTCTCTGAAGGACAAAAGGGTTTTAGATATTGGGTGTGGCAACGGGTATTACCTCTTTCGAATGGCACACGAGAAGCCCAAACTTCTATTAGGTGTGGAGCCGAGCCTGCTTTTTAATATGCAATTTTTAACGCTTGAAAAGTATCTGAAAAGTGGGGCGTATATTCTTCCCATGGGGATTGAAGATTTTCCGGAAGACATCGCAATTTTTGATCACGTCTTCTCAATGGGCGTCCTTTACCACCGAAAAGATCCCATCGGTCACCTCGCGAAGTTGAAGTCTTTCTTAGCGCCCAAAGGATCCATTATTTTGGAAACTCTTGTGGTTGAAGGGGATGTGAACACCTGCCTTATCCCGGAGAAACGTTATGCCAAAATGCGCAACGTTTGGTTTTTACCAAGCGTGGAAATGATGATGCGTATGATGCGAAGAGCCGGGTTTAAAGAGGTCTCATGTGTCGATGTTTCTTTAACCTCCTTTTCTGAGCAAAAAAGTAGCCCATGGACTTTCCCGCAATCTTTGTCGGACTATTTAACCGAAGATGGGAAAACGACGGTCGAGGGGTACCCGCCTCCAAGACGGGCGTTCTTTAAGGGCTCGATTTAGCAAGGACTCACTCTTAGGAGAATGGTTGCCAACTATCTTGTTCGTTGATATATAGGCTTGGTTAACGAATTTCTGGAGAAATACACGATGCGTTCAATAAAATTTATCTTAGCACTTGCCCTTTGTTTCACGTTTGCAACACCTGCTTTTGCCCAAGATGCAAAACCAGTAGAGAACAAAGAGTTTGGCGTTACCATCACACCACCAGCCAAATGGGAGGTGACCCAGCCTAATGATAAAGCTGTTGCCAACTTCAAGCATCGTGGGTCACAAAGCCAAATCGAGGTCGTGGGTACCAAGCTCATGAATCCCGATGTTGCTGACGTCTTCTTCAAAACCTTTCATAAAACCTTGAAAGAATCTAATTTTGAGGAACTCAAGAAGGATGATGCGGCCACCTACGGTGAGCTTAAAGGAACCGAAACCAGCTATAAATTTACCCATTCTGGCGTTACTTTAGAAGTTGTTGTTTTCCAATTTATGAGAAAAAGCACGGCATGGTTGGTCGTTGGGTACATGCAAGACGTCGACAAGACAAAATATGTTGGCGATTTCAAGTCTGTTGTAGAAAATATTAAATTCAAATAATCCCAACATTCCCTGGTGATAGACACCAATTATTACTAAGCTGACCTCAACTTAATTGGAGGTCAGTTTGCGCTTCTTGTCCATTTTTTTAGTCCTCGTTTTCTTCTCTCCCTCTCTTTTCGCCCAGAAAAAAGAGTTTAGCTCCAATAAAAATGACAAGTGGGAAGAAGCCAAACATGGAAAAAGTCTGGTTGCTCGCTACCGTTTGAGTTCCACCAAATTTGTCCAAGTTGACGTGCGTTCCGCGCCTGTCCCAGAGTCGAGTTCGCAACAGTACTTTACGACCTTCCACAATTCTCTCATTAAATCGGGAATGAAAAAGGGTGACTCCTCAAGTTCAGATGCCTTCAAAGGGAAAAAAACGAAACGAACTACCTATGAGATGAAGCGGAAAAAAGAACTCTACAACGTTCTCGTCTACGAGCTTTATCGTAACGGAAAAGCTTGGCTTATCCTCGCCGTAACCCCGGCTAAAAAACGTGGAAGCTTGGATCAAGCCCTACCAGAATTACTGAAAGGTTTTAGCTTTCCATGAAATCTCTATCGGTGTTTTGGTCTTCGTTGTCGGATGTAATCTTGGCGATTCTGGAGATGCGGTAAAAACTTTTGATGGGCCCGAAAGCGCAGATCAAAGCTCATCCTCAAACGATGGAGGCACGGAGGATTTCGCCATACCGGATAAAAGGTGCAATAAGGGTACACTTGAAGAAGGCGAGGAGTGTGATGTCGATACAGGTTTAAACACCTGCGAAAATCGCGGCTTCGACGGTGGCATCCTAAAATGCCAACAATGTAAATTTGATACTTCTGGATGTCATCGTTGTGGGGACGGCATTATCTCGGGCGATGAAGCCTGCGATACGTTAAGCTTCTCTCTAACGTGCAGCGACATACTCGGGTTTCCTGCTCACGGAATTCAGAAATGTAGTTCAGATTGTTCTAGCGTCGACGATTCTCAATGTTCATTAAATTTCATCGATGTTGTTGCCGGTGGCAGTCATAGTTGTGCAATTCGATCCGATGGCCAAGTCGAATGTTGGGGTGATGGAAGTGAAGCAAAGACCACTCCGCCAATGGGGGGGGACCAAACTATCCGCATCTGCGGAGCACACATGCGCGCTGTTTGAGAGTGGAAAAGTAGTGTCGGGGAAAAATAGCTTCGGCCAAACGAGCGCGCCCCGCTAACTCAGAAAGAATGTAATCTGGGTATATCTTTTGATGCTAATATCGCCTCCCATTCTAATTTCCCAATTTCTTCAATTCTTTGTCCTACATCGTCTTCTTCAAAATAAAGGCGAGCAAGTTTGGTATAAAGCACATGATGGTGTGCTTCCTGGATGGCCAAGTTTTCATAAAACGCAGCGAGGGCTTTGTCCTTTAGGTTGGCACCCAAAATTTGAAAGCGCTCACACGATCGCGCTTCGATGAATGCGGCGGCAACAAGCTTATCGAGAAAAAGCTGAGGTTCATTTTTTCTCAGGCTTTTTATCAAAGTCGATGCATAAGGAGCGGGTTCGACTTTTACGAACTCGATGTTTCTTTCTTCCATCATTTCTAGAGCCTGGACAAAATGCTCCATTTCCTCACGAACAACTTGGGCTAGATCTTTTAGAAGTTGGGTTCGACTGGCGTATTTGAAAATAAAATTTAAACCCGTCGAGGCTGCCCGTTTTTCGAGATGAGCGTGATCACTCATGAGAAGAGGAATATGATTTTCAACACGGGAAAACCAGCCAGGGTCAGTAGGTTGATAAAGATGCAGCATAAGGTCTCCATTGTGAGGGACTGTTCTTACCTTCTCCTTTTCTCCAGATCGAGAGAAATAACTGCGCCTGTAAAAGATAAGTTGGATTAATGTGTAAGTGGAGCACTCTTCATTTGCGAAATTTCGCGGATATCATTACCTTCTCTTTTCAACCAGATCGAGGAAAATAAATGGTCCTAGCTGAAGACTCCGAAACCGAACGTAGAAGTTCCGTAAGAGTTAAAAGTTTACTCCCGCTCAAGGTCAGTCTCCTTAACGAAGAACAACTTGAGATTTCAATTGCAAAAATACTAGATCTAGCAGTTTTAGAGTCTGGCAACTTAAACGAACAGGGACCCGATTGGAACGATCGAAGCGACGAAGTTCCTCGAGACGTTCTTTTTATATTGCGTGAACTTCGGTCGATTCGCCAAAAAATGACCGAACTTCAACGTTTGGTTATCTCAGCAAAAGATAGTGGTCTTGTTTCAACATGGATCGCGATCAATGATCAGGGCTTGTTCATTTATACAGATGGAAAACCCACCTTCAAGGTTGGGGACTTATTGGAGCTTCAATTACAGATTCCTTGTATTGGAACGCCTGAAGTACTGGCCGTTGGAGAGGTTGTTCGATTATCGAACACCAAAAATGGTTACGCGATTCGCTTCAAAAATATTTCAGAAGAGAACGCAAAGGCGATTATGCGTTATGCATTAAGACGTGAGCGAGAGCTTGCAAGAAGTAAAAGAAAGGGAATGATATGAATCTCGCATTAAAAATAATTTTTCTCTTAACGTCTCTACTTCTCGTATCGAGTTGTGGACGAAATGGTCTAAACATTCGGTGTGCCGATGATAGTGAATGTGCGGCTGGAGAAAGTTGTAATGCGGGGTTCTGCACACCAAAGCCCACGATGAATAATCAAACAAATAATGGGATCGAGCCTCAATGCCGTGAGGATTCTCAATGCCCAGATGGCCAAACTTGTTCGAATGGACGTTGTTTGGAGCAATCTTGTTTCGAAGAAAATGACATTTGTGTGTTTACGCCAACCGATTGTGGAACCACCAGTTGTGTTAACAGCTTCTGTGATTTGGGTTGTCCCGCTGGATTTACCCAGGACGGATGTGAATGTGTGGAAATTCGTTGCCAATTTGACGCCGAATGTGAGCTTCAAATTTGTGTCGACGGCGTCTGCCAAAATTGTACAAGTGATGACCAATGTGGTCTCGGCGAACTCTGTTCGGACGGTCAATGTGTTGAAGACACCTCTTGCCGAGGCGACGGTGATTGCGCATCGAACCAGCGTTGTTCTGATGATGGCGTTTGTGTTGGACGACCTCAATGTCTCGTTGACGCTGACTGTAAGGACGATGAATTATGTGTCTCTGGACGT
>JALSKP010000101.1 GCA_026988815.1 Myxococcales bacterium
ACCATGCCAATGCGTCGCGATCCTTACCTGGAATGGCTCGTTCAACGCCCAGAACATTGGGAGGAGGTCGGACTACAAAGCGACGATGAAGGAAACCTTATCGGCGTTGCACGATTCACCGATGCGCGAGGTGAAGAACGTGCCGGGGCGACGTGTGGATTTTGTCACGGCGAATCTGGCGAAGCGGGACCCGCAAACCGACAACTCAATCTTGGTTTGGGAAGAGACTTATTTAATGCGGGCCACGGCGTGACATCCCATTATGCCGACTGGGGTTTTGGAAAGGTTGATGTTACCGATGATGGTGTTCAGGATGCTTTAAAAATTCCAGATCTTTTCAGACTGGCAGACGCGAAATATATCAATTCCTCAGCTTCTGTTAAAGTAAACTCTACTACTTCATTAGCCATACGTTTTGAAACCCAATACATCACCGGTCATGCAATGGAGGCCCGTCCGAGACGTGAACTTGTCTGGGCATTAGCCCGCTTCGTTCAAACTCTAAAACCGTTACGCAAAGAGATGCCAAAAAATGATCTCTTTGAACAAAAATGCGCATCTTGCCATCCCATTAGCTCGGGATTTGGCGGGTTAATTTCCGCCGACCAACTTACAAGCGACAATAGATCTGCACATAGTCAAAAACGCGGAACCGGATTTTATAAAGCGCCTTTTTTAACCGATGTATCCGAACGCGCGCCGTATTTACACGACGCCTCCGTCGATACGCTCGATACTCTTCTCAAAGAAGGTCACGTCGTGGGCGACCCTCTAACGGCTTCTGAACAACATGAACTTCTCCTCTTTCTCGAACAACTTTAGATTATTTACCCAAAGGAAAAAAATGAAAACGCTCGTCAAATATATGATTATTCCACTCCTCTTCGCCCTCTCTAGTTGCGGTCCGGTCGAGAGCAAACAGCCCCCACAAACCTGTGATAATTGCCTTCCACAAGAAAAAACGACAACCCTTAAAGGAAGTTTCGTCTCTGGTCATCTCGGTAATTATCAAGACTGTCCAGGCGAGGCCTATATCGAACCAGAATTAAACACCGATTCCGATGGAGCTTTTGCGGACGATTGCGCCGAAGGCCAAGAATGTGGAGGTCTCCTAAACTGCGAAAAAGCAAGCACCACACTTCGCCTTTCTAACGGAGGCGATGTTGAAGCGCTAGGTGTACTCGTTCAGAAAATAGAATTAAAAAATAGCGTCGGTAAAACGGTTGCTTTCCTTCCCTTAGAAAGCGTTAGCGTCGTAGAAACCAATGCACAATTTGGCGGAAAAGTAGGTGTGGATGATAACATTTCAATTCGCGTCGACTTCCAAGGTCCCGCCAATCCCTACCAGCTTCTTAAACCTGCAGCCTCGGCCGACGCTGGACGCGTGTCCTCGGACAGCACAGGCGTTCTTCACATCACCATTAGCGCCGACAATGCAAAAGATATTACGATCATCTCCACACCAATTTCTGCCATCCCAAGCGTTGATACCTGAGTGTCTGATTAAAGACGATCGGAAACACCATCGAAAACGGATTGGCTTGTCGGAACGTCCCACTTTGGTTACCACAGATCGCTTATAAATAAGAGTAATCCGGGTATACCCAAGGGCGGGCTTCGCAAACCACAGCGGGTTACCCTACAGCTAAAATTCAATCTCCGACTGTCCTTAATCAGACACTATACCTGAATACCCTATTGGCTCTATTTTTCGAATAGGATAGAAGTGGTGATGACCTGTATAGAGAAGCCAAATCGTGAAACTCCTATCCCGCAAAGAAAGAATCGAAAACTCGCCGCAGTGGAACCCCAAGAAAAAGAAATTCGCAAACAAGCTAAATTCAGGAATGAGCATCCCAAAGATGTTAATCGCTTTTGGTGAATTTGCCTTAAAGAAAGGCCATCGGCGTCCCGCCACTCCGATTAAAACACGACGCCCCTCCCCCAAAGATTTTCAAACCAATGAAGAAGGAACCCTTCGCGTCACGTGGCTCGGGCACTCCTCCCTCCTTCTACAGATTGATGGGTCAACTTTCTTATTCGATCCGGTTTGGAGCCAACGGGTTTCCTTTCTAAAAAACATGGGACCCAAACGTTTTCATGATCCCGTTATCGCCATCGAAGATCTGCCCAAACTGGACGCCGTTGTGATTTCCCACGATCATTATGACCACCTCGATCGGGCGACGATTGAAGAGCTGGCCGAACGACCGGGGATCTTTTTCCTTCTCCCACTCGGTGTGGGCGCGCACTTTGACCGTTGGGGAATTAGTAGAGATCTTTACGAAGAGTTTGATTGGTGGGAAGAAAAAATAGTAAACTCCATTACTTTAACAGCAACACCGGCTCGCCATAGCTCGGGTAGAAATGGAACGACCGATAGAACTTTGTGGATGAGTTGGGCGATAAAAGGTCCACAAAAATCCGCTTTTTTCGGTGGAGATTCGGCATACCATGATGACTTTGAGAACATCGGACAACGCCTCGGTCCCTTCGATCTCACGATGATAGAAATCGGCGCTTACCACGCTGCCTGGTCCTTTTTTCATATGGGTCCCGAACAATCGATTCTTGCGCATAAACAACTTCAAGGACGCCACTATCTACCTATCCATTGGGGCACCTTCGACCTTGCGCCGCATGTTTGGACGGAGCCTATCGAACGCGCGATGTTGGCAGCAAAAAAACACGATGTGCATTTAATCGTATCCAAGATTGGTCAGACCATCGACATTCCTCCCGAAAAGGAAGGCGAGAGTTGGTGGCCTCGAAATCTTCCTTGGTTAGGCGAGGATGAGCGTCCTATACTTTCTCCCAATCTCTCTAAAAAACCCTAAAATTCCACACTAGCTTTTTGCGCTATGAGCTCCAATGCGCATTGAAAACGGGGTGGTGACCGAGGGCGCCAAAAAGATCGGCGTGGGGTCGTGCGACGATTTCAATCGCTATCTTCTCATGCTCTTCCAATCGTAGATGCAAGGACTCAGCGCAATACTCGATATCGGCCAAACTTCCCTGAATCGCAAAGTATCCTCGACCGCCGATACCACTCGCGAATTGTGCGTCGACAATAAGAGCGTCGATAAGCTTGAGCGCGTAATCGAGTTGTAAAATAGTATCAGCCACGGAGGGCAATTCAACAAATAAGATGGCGTCGTCTTGAGGCGGCGAAACCTTTCCATCGAGAAGCTCCCAAAGTCCATCGCTCACGACCGAAAGTTGCATGCTTGAAATCAGGGCGCCCCTAGATTCGGCGAGCGCTTCTTCGTAGGAGCTCTCAACCGAGGCAACATCGCCGGCAAATAGAATGATAAATTTCGGGCCGCTATGACGACCATAATGTTTGAGGATAACGGGAGCGCGCTTGGCGATGATATCCAACAAACGCATTCCTTTTGCGATACTAGAAAGCTCAATACAAGCGAGTGCGTCCATTTATATAATGCGGAAAAATTCTTTAAGCGTACATCGACGTTCGCGCGTAAAACTCACGGCGGTTGTCAGACCTTCGCCCGTTGGGCTGGCGATGGTCCACGATGTATAGCCCTCGCCGTTGAGTCCGAGACCGGCTGAGGAGGGCGCGTTTTTGATAAAGATCGACGTGTTCACTTTCCTGGCCATCTTGTGCAATTTGGCAATATTGTGGCTGTACATGATCGAGGTGTGGAAGAAATTATGCTCCACGCGATAGGCCATTTCAATGGCCTCGTCCACGTTTGGAACGCGAACCATTCCAAGCACCGGCATCAATAATTCGTGTTGTACAAAAGGATGCTTTTCATCGACTTCACATAAAACGATACGGACATCGTCAGAAACACGAATTCCGATCTCGCCGAGAATGACAGAAGGATTTTTTCCAACCAGCTTTCGATTTACGTGATCGTCGGGCGTGATGATAAGTTTTTCGAGGCGTTTTAGATCCTGACCCGATACTTCCACGGCGGTGCGTGAAAGCATTTCTCGCTTCAAAATATCGGCGACGTCATCGACGACAATAAGCTCTTTTTCAGCGATACAAACGATATTATTATCGAGCGAACATCCGTCGATAATACCTTGGGCGGCTTGTTTGATATCGGCGGTTTCATCGACGACCACAGGAGGATTTCCCGGGCCACCAGCGATGGCTCTTTTTCCAGAATTCATCGCAGCTTTGACCACTGCGGGGCCGCCGGTCACTACAACCAAACGGGTTTTGGGATGGGTCATCAGCGCGTTCGCCGAGGCGATGGTTGGGGATTCAATGCTGATCAAACAATTGGGAGGTCCACCCATTTTCACGATCGCCTGATTCATGAGAGAGACCGTATAATTGCAAACGTTTTTTGCGGAAGGATGCACATTA
>JALSKP010000102.1 GCA_026988815.1 Myxococcales bacterium
TCGCAGAAATCAGCCCCGCCACACTAAAAGCTGCGATGGCCGAGCCTAGAAACAAGGGCCACGCGAGATGGCCCCGAAGCATAAAGAAAATCACAACGCAGGCGACCAAGGATTGCAGGCCAATGACAATAAAAATATCACCACCAAGTAAGATAGCCGCCAACGCGACCCACGCTAAGGAAGTGAGGTGCCAAGCGAAGCGAAAGATGACCTCGGCGATCGGTCGGGGAATACCTTTAAACGACCAGTCTTCTTTAAAAAGGGGACCGAGTAGTTCGCCTTCTCCCATGAAGGAATGGATAAGCGCGAGAAGAATTAGTAAACCTGCAGACAAGAATTCCATAATAACTCCTAAGAACATACGGCACCGTATGTGTTGGTAGACAGGTAACATACGCATGCGTATGTTTCAAGCTATGGCTAAACTTTCAAAAAAGAATTGGGTAGAAGCGGGTATGATATCTCTTGCCGAAAAGGGAATTGATGGCGTCAAAGTTGAGACACTGTCAAAGCAGTTGGGGGTTTCCAAGGGTAGCTTTTATTGGCATTTTAAAAATCGGGACGCGCTTATTGAGGCGATGTTGGACGATTGGCAAGAGCGCGCAACACACGCAATTATCAACATCGTGGACGATATCTCTGAGGACCCGATGGAGAGATTGGTCGTCTTATCAAACATTATTTTCCGCCCCACACGATTCGACGGGACGGAGGCGAATTGGCGAATCGCGGGGATCAAAGATTCACGTGTCGCGGCGGCTTGCAAGGGGATTGATGCGACAAGAATCGCCTATGTACGCGACCTTTTGGTATCTATTGGCGTTCCACTTTCACAATCAAAACACCGTTCCCATCTTTTGTACATGGTTCTGATTGGTAACACGACCTGGGTGCAAACGGGCGGGCGTAAAATGTCAAAAAAGGAAGTGAACGAAATAGTAAGTATGCTTACCAGTTTGGACGGCTAGGTCGGAGAAGAGATGAATCGAAATGGGGTTAGTATCGTCCAGCGATCGAGAAAAAAGAAGCGTGACGAAAGTTGCCTAGTGTTGAAACGCATTTCCCAAGGGGGAAGTAGATGCATTAAGCTTTTGGTGCTCTAAGATCACCTCAGGAGCGTTGTGAAGAAGTATCTGGAAGACGACGACAATAAGTATTTTTGGGAAATTACTTTAGAAGACGACCTTTTTATGATTCGTAGAGGGACGACCGGCTCGCCGGGCGAATGTGATTTAACAGTTCAACACCCCAGACGAAGCACGCTCTAGATTTAAGGAGGAGGTTAAGGAACGCCTCGAAAGCGGATATCGTCGAACACGTCTCGAAAAAGTACATGGATATTCTTCAGTACACATTGGGAACCGATAATGTACGATTGATAACATATGACGATGGAAGGAAAGTTTAAATTGAGAATGTCGAGACAAACCTATGGGTGAAAAAGGTAAAATGTAATCGGAGAAGAGGCCACGGGTTCGGGATCAGGAAAACATTCTATTTGGCTTCCCGAGGAACTCGTATCCGCTTTGAGGTTGAATGCGATAAAAACGCGGATGCGCCAAAAGGAATTCCTAAATGAAATCGTAATAACGTGGTTACTTCATCGTAAGGCAGTTGAGGAGGAGGGATGTTAGAGATCAAATTTAAGTTTGTCAGTCTTACGTGAACTCGTCCGGATTTTTTTTTATGCTCAGCTCTATGCATTAATCGTCTGAATGGGCGTGATTGAGTAATTGAGTGTACCTGAGTGGCTATGCCGCTTTTATTGCTCTGATCGTTTTTTCGATAGATTTGTATTTTGGGTTTCCTATGGCGGAGAGTGCGAGGTTAAAGGCGGCGATTTCATGGGCGGACTCAACATCCTCCGCTTTAAGTTGGCCACGATCCATAAGCCATGGAGAAATTTCCGACCAGCTCCAGAGATCCGATTTGCCGGCGCGTCCATTTGGTGGAGGAAAACCGATATCCTGCTTTGTCCATTGTCTTACCGCCTCACGTGACACGTCGCATCGTTTTGATATTTCTATCGCTGAAACTACATCGCCAGGTCCAATGCTCCTTACCCCTATTTGAGCACGGCGGAGGTCATGTATTGCTGAAACGACGGCGGCGTAAAAAGATGTCGACTCTCGATCGAAGGATAGTGTTAATGCGTTTCCTTGCGACGATAGCATTGCATCGTCACAACCCGCTTCATGTACGGCATCCGCAAGCTCATCGAAGGCGTCATCGTCCAAGTGGGCGGACTGGCTTAGGTTGAACTCAAAAGAGTAATTTTTATTCATAACGTCTCCATGTTACGTTTTTCTAATCATCTTCCTTGTTGGAAGATGGTTCTTCATCGTTTTCAGCTTCGTGAATACACTGGTCGACTTTTTTAATTATTTGTCTCGCGTGGTTAACAGGAGATTTTGGCGTCGACCAAACTGAAAGACGACAGCCCTCTCTCGATTTTTCGGGATAAAGCATTTTACCCCAAGCATGCGATGATTTTCCTGAGGACTGATAACGCCAGTCGTTTTCTTCTGCATACTTTAGAGCGGCCTCGATATCTTTGTTTGGGTGCTTTGGCCTCATATTAACCTCTTCGTGTATGTTATAATCTTATTGACATTTGTCAAGCGTATTGGCGGTCCTTCGTTTGGGCTAACTATTTAGCCTCTATAGTAACTGACAAACAGAGAGCTGAGATCTCGGAGGTCCAGCTATAGTGTCAATAGTTTAGCGGTTTGGAGCTTGTGAGTAGTTTTGAGTGAATGAGTGTTTTTGAGTTAAGAAACAAGTTCTTAACTAAAGGTATAATGATTTCGTCGCCGCTCGGAGAGATATTGTCAAATGTTGGGGATCTAATAAATTAAGCGGCATCTACCTTGACTCCATTTTCGTAAACTTCGTTACTTAATATCCCCTTCACTAAATGCGGCGCGCTGATTCTCCTCCATCGCTTTTCTGCCATATCCAAGAGTTTGAACGCCATCGTTAGCGCCTTAATTCGACTTCCAGCCCCTTTTGTAACCCGTTGACGCAAACGCACCGTCGCAAACGCGGAGCGCGCAGCCTACCCTTGGGGTATTGGATCGCATTTGTGCTTCTGATGTGTTTCCAATGCGCAGCTGGAAAATCGAAAAAGGTCAATAAACGGTCGACGTCTTTAATAACAGACATTCAGATTTTCTTTTCTAAAGATTTTCTTTTCTAAAGAATATGCCCAACCGAGAGAAGGATTTAAATTTGAGACCTTTGATATAGGCGATCTTTCGATCCTCGACGAGGTTTTGGTAAACGAGTTTAGTTTAACGGAGGAAGACTCTTTCTCTGATCTTGTGGCCTCTAACACTCTGAACTTCATAAAGTATCTGGAAGAAGGGAAGTCGATTCTTAAATAGTGGACGTTTAGGTTGGGCCGCTTTTGGATGGTGAAAGTATCGTTGCCATATCTTTGAACGCATCGTCGGTCGTGCTCAAAAGAAGGGTGTTTGTCTGATTTAAACTTGGGATAGGGAAGGGGATTGGCGTTGCATTTAGCGTCGCGTTCGCGCACTTTTTGAACACGCCTGGCGAGGGATGCCACCATAAGAGGTCCTCGTGATTTAAGGCTTTTTGTAACTCTAAAAACATGCGGCCGAAGGTGTAACGTGCGTTAATTTCACTGACCGTTTGGAAGCATCTCCGATGATGGTCCTCCCCCAAAAAGGAGTCAAAACTTAAAGGACCAAAATAGCCCAGATCGCGGAGTTTTTCTAAGAGGGGTTGATGGTTTTCTTTGGCTTCCTTGGCAAGACTTGCGTGTTCTTCGCGAAGGCGGAAATTCCCTCTAAAGCTTCCGTTGGCGTCACATAAAATAGCGCACACCCCTTGGTAGGTAATCGCTCCGTCTTTTTGGATTTCGTAATGGGTCGAGAATTCGAGTTCTATATCCACGTAGGTCTCAAGCAAGAATTTACCTTTTCCAGCTCTCAACCGTTTTTGCATCCACTGTTTTATGCTTTCGATATCGCTTGTGGAGGTCCCGTTAAAACGTTCTCTTCCCGCAACACCAAAAGGATCTTTTATGATCCATTTCGGTGTGCGTTTAATTTCTTTTCGTAATTCTTCCTCCGTCATATCGGTCGAGAGGATCGCCGAATGGGAGAGACCTTCTTCCCTGTTGTTGAAAGACCAAAGTTTGGAGTTAGCATCAAAAACGGATGACGAGTCTGGAAAGCGCGAAGGAAACAATACCCTATGTCGCTCCAGTACTCCCCAAACGACAATCTCGTCATTGGGCCCACATTCGGGCGACGAAAAAATTGGAGCGGCGTTCTCAAAACCGGGTAAAAGGCAAAGCAGGTTTTGCCAAG
>JALSKP010000103.1 GCA_026988815.1 Myxococcales bacterium
CTTTGTCTCGCTTTTGAGATTTGCCAGATTGCTTCATGCCCTCCGACATTTTTTTACCTTTGCGACCGGCTTCATTTTTGAAGTTCTTACGCTCTTCTTGGTTTGGATTCTTTTTCTTTCGACCACGATTCTCTTTGTTTTTCTTTCCTCTTTCACCAATCTCTTTGGACATTCTTTTGAGTTCTTTGAGCTCTCGTGTCGACTTTTTCTTTTGATACGCTTCGGCTTTTTTCTTTAATTTCTCCATCGCTTTCTTCGCTCGATCGAGCTTGTCTTGATCTTTTTTGGAGAGCTTGCCGTCCTTATTTGTCTTCATTTTTTTCGCGAGTTTTTCCAAGGTTTTTTGATGCTTTTTCATCAATTCTTGAATCGCAGGATCGTTGGGGTCAATAAGGTCGGAGAACTTTTCGAGAAGCTTTGCGAGCTTTTCCAAGTCTTTATCTGACATCTCGGGATCAAGGAATTTCTCGGCAAGTTTTTCAAGAGCCTTGGAGGCCTTGGCAAGATCTTTCTTTTTCAGTGCATCGACCAGCTTTTGAGCGTCTTTATTTCCTTTGAGTTCCTTGGCTGCTTTTTTCTCCAATTCCTCAGCTGCTTTTTTTAGCGCGTCAGCTAATTTTTCGACGTCGTCTTTCTTTTCTTCAGCGATCTTCTTTTCGAATTTCTTCTCAATTTCTTTAAGACCTTCTAGAAATTGCTTCTCTGAAATTTTCTTTTCTTCAACGGCTTTTAGAAGCTCATCGACTTCTTTAACCAACTCTTTTGAAGCCTCGTCCTCGACGGTTTCAATCGCTTTTTTTAGCTCTTCGAGTTTGTCTTTCTCAAACGCTAAAGTGGCCGTATCCAAAACCGGAGCATGGGATATAACCGTCTCTTTAGGAAGAGGGTGTTGGTGATTGGGCGGCTCGTAGACCACCAAACCCGCTAAAGCCAGAAGCGCAATGGCAAAGGGAATCAAGTCGAAAGGTCGTTTGAAAGGTGAGGCGAGGGCGACATCTAATTCTCGTGCGTGCTTGGCCGCGTCTCGGATTTGCGTAAGGGCCCACTCACTTTCATCCGATTTTTCGGACAAACTCACCGCCGTCGATAAGCGGTCGTGAAGGTGATGGCTTTGATCCAAGCGTTGGGCGAGATGAATTTTACTTAGCTTTTTACTTGCTAAAAAGACCGCAGCACCGATCGGAAAAATGGAAGCAGCGGTACAAAGGAGGAAGAAAATGTCTTTTTCGAACCATCCACTTTTATAAAGCGCGAGCGAAAAACCGACCCAGAGTACCGCGATCGTTCCGCCTGTAATCAATCCTTCAAAGATATTCTGGATTCGAATACGGCGAGAAACACTCGCGACTAATTTTAAAATGCGTTCCAACGCTTCGGTTTTACTCATTCACATTTTGCTCGTTTGCAGGCCTTTGGTGTGTAGGCCAACCGTTTTTCTGTTTGCGATAAAATAGATTAACATCAACACACCTCACGCGTAAACATGGTCGCTTACTAGGAACGCAATTTTGTGGTTTTTGTTTCAATTTATTTAAAATAATCGTCACTCAGGGTCGAAAACACGACCTTGGGTTTCTTTATCGATCTTTTCTTTTTCAGGGGCTTGTTTTGAATCCTTCGGAATCGCCTCCTTGTCATCGACGACTTTAGGGCTAACCCCTAATATTTCGTTCAACTTTCGCTGTGTTTCCGCGTCTGGGCTTTCGGGTTCTTTGGGGCGATACCTTGGTTCTCCTGGGCCTGGCTTCCAAAATGTAGGCGGCGCAGAAATTGCGCGGTTTCGTTCTTCCTCGCTCACACGTTGGGCTTTATACATGATCTCCACATAACGCTTCATACGGCGGAACCACCAATCAGGTATCTCTCCGCGATCCCAATGAAAATGCCACTTCTTTGGTCCAGGAATGATGCTTACCAAGAAGGCAACTTCGCCCAGCGACAGATCAATGGTTTTCTTACCAAAATAATGAACCGCTGCTTGATGAATACCGTAGATGCGTGGACCAAATTCGATGATATTGAAATAGATTTCTAAAATCCGCTCTCTTGGAACATTAACGACATGATACATTAAATAGACAAGAAAAACTTCTCGAAGCTTTCTCGAATAGATTTTCTTGCGATCCAAAAACATGTTTTTTACAAATTGCATTGCAATTGTGCTGCCGCCGCGTCGAATTTTACCCGAGTTGAGATTGGCCTGTAAGGATTCACGAAGCGCCCAAAAACTGATGCCCGAATGCCTCCAAAACCCCTTGTCCTCAGTCGTCAAAATTGCTCGAATCAGAAAAGGAGAAATACTCGTGAGACGATGGTACCCGTGAGAATCTGTTCCTGCATCGCTACTATTTACCTGACCGTAGGGTCCATAAATGGGGTGCGAGGAGCGATAGGCGTTAAGGAAGTCCATGGAGACGGCCATGTTTTCTGAGATAAATCCGTCTCCAGGACTCCGCATTGTTGGAATATAAATTTTTCGACGGAAGGGCACTTTTTTACCACGCACTCGAATCGTATCCTTGATGACCAATTTGGTATCGTTGAGAAGTCGACGCACGTCCACCGCTCTTGGGAGGTAGTTCACCGTCACATTCTTGGTGATGGGTTTTGAATCCCATTTCATATCAGCGGCGTGCGAGAGAGGGAGTTCCAAATCGAGGGTCCATGCGAAGTAGCCACCAAATTTGGATCCTTTTAACGGGCCGGCCAACGCGGTAGGTACGGCGTTAAAGAGATCTTGAAAAGGTGTGTTTTTTAACTTCACGAAGAGATCTAGGCGGGCAGGCATACGAGGGAAGGCGCCCGTTCCAAAAATTTTTGGTCTTACTACAAAGGGAATACCATTCATCGTAGCTTCCCCGCTTTCGAAAATAAGAGAACCTTTTCGAAGCGGTGAATCCGCAGGGATATGGTCCAATAAAGTCGGTTTGTCGAGGAGTTTGGGAGCTTGGATTTCTCCGCTTGGATCGTACTTGGCCGAAAATTTATAACCCGCCGAAAAATCGACAATCGGCTCCTCGCTCAGAGTGGGTAGAAAAATACTTAAATTTGATACGGAAAGATCGCCTCGAATGCGAATCTGTGTTCCTGATTCGGGTTTGATAGAAAGGTCTGCGCTGACCCTTCCTCCACGAATCTTTTCGACAACTTCTTTCCCCAAAAATTGGCTCGCCCAAAGTAGATTTAGATTATCGACTTTAATATCTGAGTTTACTTTTTTATTCTTATAATTCCAGTTGATGAGGGAACTGACTTTCCCTTTTTCCTGTGCGTCCGAAAAAGCCTCGAAGTCGAGATTAAAGCGAAGTTCATTTGCTTCACTATCGTGTAGGAATTCTAAGTTCCCGTTTTTAGCCTCAAGAAGTTTCGCCCATCCTTTGATGGTCTTCATTTCCCGATCGTCCTTAACAGTTGCTGATGCATTTTTAATCGTTAATTGGTGGGGGACAAGACGCATCAGTTTTTCCCAGCGATCCCCGATGTCAGCCTTCGGCGAGAGAGGGGTTTTGGACGTCGTTTTTTTCTTTGGAACCAAGGGGCCGAGTCCTCGAAAAGAACGCTTGCGATCCCGCTTAAAGGCAATTGCGCGAACGATGTCGAAGGCGTTCTGCGTCACATTACGCGGCGCTTTGGGTCGGAACATGTTTTGAAGATCGTAGAGTTTTGAACGCCCTTCTTTGGAGATATGATCGTAAATCTGAGGGTCTTCTATAGAGATTTCCTCTAGGCCCAATCCTTTGCTTGGGTTCCAATGGGTGGGAGAAATAGCCATTGTTTTCGCACTAAACAACGCTGGGCCGTCGGGGGAGCCAATGTCGATTTGTAAGGCGTTGACCTGTGCTTGAGCTTTAGGTGTGAAGCTGATGCTCTCGAACCCAGCCGTGATGAAAGGGAAGGGCTGTAGTCCAGAAATACGTATCGGTGTATCCCCTTGGATCAAGCCGCCGACAGGTTCGAGATCTTCTGAAACTGAAATGTCGATCTTAACCTCAGAAGGAAGTTGCCAGACCTTAGATTTCTTCGCGCTGATCTGAACCTTTGCCGCGATCTCGAAGTTATCTTTTTCGACGATCGTGGCCGATGGAATTTGTAATTTTTGAATGGGCCAATTTGAGTTCGGCGAGGTGATAAATTGGATCGACAGATTTGAAGCTTTCACTTCCGGCAAGAAGGTTAGAGAAAGGTAACTTTCCTTTTTTTCGCCGGTCGTTGGTGTGCTTGTGGTTGACCCCTTCTTTCGTGCATTTTTGATTCTTTCCAAGAAATCAAAACTTCCGTCTTCTCTCTCGGTGATAATGAGATC
>JALSKP010000104.1 GCA_026988815.1 Myxococcales bacterium
CGAGAAAATCGTGTTTGTCGATCCGGTCTTTGTTTACATAGATAACTTTCTCGGATTTGAACCCGGCTCAATTGTCCCTTCCGGTTTCTACGATCGAGGACGTTTATCATGGGAACCCTACAACCTCTGGTCCCGTTTTCGAATTTAACAAAAGAAGTCCTGATTTTCTTATTTTACTAAAAGGGGAGGCGGGGTTCCGTCTTTTGAAAAGGTGCGGGAACGCTCTATTGATCCGATTCGACAGGTTCAAATCGTTCTTTATCTCGCACATCATATTTTTCTAAGGTATTGGCGAAGGTTTCTTCCAAGTCGATATTTAAGGAATTGGCGATGGCGACCACGACAAATAAAATATCACCGAGTTCTTCTGCGATATTGCCATGTAGCTCAGCATCTTTTTTCGTCTTATCCCCATGAAGGTGATTAATAGCCCGCGCCAATTCCCCGACCTCTTCAGTGAGTCTGGCTAAATTAGACAGCGGACTCCAGTATCCCTCTTTCCATTGTCCTATCCACGCGTCAACGGCGAGCTGAATATCTTTGATGTGCATCTTCAAATCCTAGAATAAAGTATGCTTATTACCTAACAAAATAACGGGATGATTGTCGAGGAGTGAGAAAAGCGTCCTTTGCTTTCAAATGCTAGTCACGTACCTATAGTGTTTTAACCGGTTTAGGCTTTAACGATGAACACATTTTTTGATCAGGAAGATTCCTTCTCGAAAACGTTGTTTTTGTCCTTTCTCTTCGCGCTTGCGTACGCCCAAAGTCCGCTTTTTTCCTCCAATCAAAATACCTATTTTTTGCACGGTTTAGCACAGTCGGGACAGGGATTTCTAAAGGGTGATTGGATGGCAAAAAGCGCAGATCCATTTCCCCTTTTCTCGTTTTTAGTCGAACAAAGTAGCTCCTTTTTACCAACCTTCTTTTTCCATATCTACTACCTCGTCTTGCTCGTTATTTTTATGATGAGCGCTTTAGGTATCGCGGTGGAGGTCTGGTCGTTTAGACACGCAAAATCGGTGTTCGCCTATTTTCTTTTGATAACCGCATTATTTTCCCTGCTCTTTTCCTTTGCCTCGTCCAATCTCTTGGGTTTTGATCTTAGCCATTTATTTCAAAATGGTTTAGCCCATCAGTACCTATTGGGTCGCGTTTTTCAGCCCAGTAGTTTTGGTGTTTTTCTCCTTCTTTCTATTTATTTGTTTTTAAAGAAAAAACATGTTTGGTCGATCCTAGCTTTGGCCGTGGCAGTAAATTTTCATGCGACTTATTTACTCAGCGCCGCGGTTTTAACCCTGGCCTATCTTCTTATTTTATTCAAAGAAAAGCGAAAAAAGAAGGCCTTGGCTATCGGAGTCTTGAGTTTATTATTGGCCTTGCCCAGTCTTATCTATTCCTATGCTACCTTTGCTAACCAGCCCCAAGAAAGCATTCTTGCCGCCCAGAAAATTCTCATCGATTTCCGAATCCCTCACCACGCCAAAGTGGAGAAATGGTTTGGCATCGTCTCCCTTTTTAAAATTTCTCTCATTCTCTTGGCCGCCTTTCTGGTTCGGAAAAAGAGAGAAATATATTTGATAATGGCCGTTCCCTTTTCCATTGCCTTGTTACTCAGTCTCCTCCAAGTGGTCACACAAAGCTATTTCTTAGCCCTTCTTTTTCCCTGGCGAGTATCGGTCGTTTTGGTCCCTCTTTCAGTCTTTGTGTTGGGTGGAGCCTTGGTTGAAAGGCTTTCAGAGCATTCCTCCTTCCAATTTTTATGGGGGAAGAATAGTAATATTGCCTACCTTATTCTGATTTGTATTTTCGTTCTTTCTGGCGTTATAAGTTTTTTTCTACAGTACAAAAACGACACCCAACGAAGAGGCCTGTTGATAGAGGAGGAGGTCGCCCGGACCAAGAAACCTTCTTCAGAGTATTTGATTCCGCCTGAATTGGAGCGCTTTCGCCTGGGGTCTAAAGCGGCTATTTTTGTGGATAAAAAATCTCATCCCTATAAGGCCGATGAGGTCCGAGATTGGTATAAAAGACTAACCTTGGCCAATCGATTCTATGCCGAAGAAAATGCCGATTGTACCTTTTTAGAGCATTTGATGGACGAAAAGAGACTGACTCATGTCGTTGATGAGCGCTTGTTAAACTGTCCTTTTTTAATCTTAACTTATAGCGATAGCGATTTTAAGCTTTTTGAAAAACGCCTTGATGTGAGGCGGTATTAGGTGGGCAGCTTGAATCAGGGCGGAGTTGATTGACCCTTGGTGTTTGCCATCTTGGAATGGATGATGTCATTTCGCCCAAATGGTGCGCAAGCACATCCTACGATGAAGATTTTTCGAAAAAAATTGTCACCTTTGATTGGATAGAAAAAAGCAAAGCCAGAGTTCGATTAGAAGGATAGGTTGGTTTTATAGTCGTGAAGAGTTTTGCCGTCCCAAAGGCAGCCTAAATGTGGCTCGATGACCCATCATTGGGTTGAGGAGCAAAGGGAGTTACCGACATTCTTGGCGAAGGTACAAAAAGTGACCTTAGGATTCTCCTTCGGGCATCGGCGATTTGCTGTTAGTAAATTCTCTCCTGAACGTGGACGCTTTTATGGAATATGTACTTTTTATCGCTGATAAATTTTCCGACGAATTGCGATCAAAAAAAGACCGATTTCCGGGGGGCGCAGAACGTACCGATGAAGCCGCAATCGAGGCCTGTCCCTATCCCGTAAAACAAATTATTTGGTCAAAACTTCAACCCACGCTCATCGAGGATTCGCTTCTCGTTGTCGTCGGAAACTCTGGAAGTGCAAAGCCATCCCACTTTGAAATGCTTGCCAAGTACCGCAAGCACGTTCTCTTTGAACACGATATTCGCATTTGCTACTGGCGAGGGAATTTCCCTGTTGCGGCCGAACCGATCCACCGTTTTTCTCATCGCTGCCTTTGTCCTCATAGAGGTATGCGCCATCTTTTCGAGAGTGCCTTGGGTGTTATTTATCTCACCCATCTTCAAAAAAAATACTACGACGAAAATCGTTTTTACAATGACTTTGGACGCTCAGCTATTTTGGGCTCCTCGCTTTTCGATTCCGAATTTCTCGATTACGTGGACAACACCTCCGCTGCTGAAAAAAATGAATCGACCTTGATTCCTGGGACCTCAACTAAAATAAAAGGCGCCAAACAAGCGCAAGCCTATTGTGAGAAAAAAGGATGGGAGTTTACTAAGGTAAAGAACTTCACTCCAAAAGAAGTATGGGAGGCAATGCATAAAGCGAAGCGTTTCGTCTATCTTCCCATTGGTTTGGAACCTGCAGGGAGAATGCCGGTCGAAGCGCGCTTGCTTGGTTGTGAGGTGATCGTGAACGAGAATGTTGGCGTTGCTGAGGAAGAAGTGTGGAAACAAAATGACGAGGATTTTGATCGATTTCTACGCGCTCAGCCTCGTCGTTTTTGGAAACTCGTTGGCGCTTTTTCTACAGATTTTAGAAATTAAAAAAGGAGACGGGTTTACTTTTAAGTGTCTTGGGTGGCGTATTGAAGCTTGTACAACATTTGATAATGTCCTTCTTGTTTGACCAACTCTTCGTGCGGACCTTCTTGTAAAAGCTCGCCTTTATGAAGGACTAAAATCCGGTCAGCGTTCTGAATCGTACTTAGGCGATGGGCAATCACCAAGGAGGTCTGTCGGGTGAGCATTTTCTCGACCGCGTTTTGAATCAAGGCCTCTGTTTCTGTGTCGACGTTGGCCGTCGCTTCATCCAAAATAAGAATTTCGGGCGTGTGGGCCAGGGCGCGCGCAAAGGCGATAAGCTGCCGCTCACCGGCCGAAAGGTTTTTCCCTCTTTCGGAAATTTTATGGTCATAACCGTCTGAAAAACCTTCGATGAGGCGATGCGCATACACATCTTTCGCCGAGGCTATCACCTGTGCATCGCTGATGTCGGGACTCCAAAGGCGGATGTTCTCTTTCACACTTCCGGTAAACAAAAATACATCCTGAAGAACGACCGCAAAGGCTTTACGATAGGCATTGATATCCAATGTCTTGATATCGATTCCATTGATAGTGATGCGTCCCTTTGTTGGATCATAAAGTCGAAGCGCCAAACGAATAAGGGTCGTTTTCCCAGCACCCGTGTGTCCCACCAAAGCGATTTTTTCCCCAGGATTGACCTTGAAAGAAAGGTCACGAATGATCCAATCTTTGTCCTCCTCCGAGGCTTCATCTTCTTGAGAAAGATAGGCAAAGGAGACGTTTTCAAAGGCCAAAGAATATCCCGATTCGCCAGCCATCGGCATTTCCTGAT
>JALSKP010000105.1 GCA_026988815.1 Myxococcales bacterium
CGCCAAAGCCTGCTCTCTAAAGTCGTCATAAAAGTCTTCAATTTTACCATTTAGAGATTCTTCGACAATTCTGCGAACGATCTCAAAAGACATCGGCGGCACCCGATCTTGGAGAAGCTTGAGCTCCTCCATAAAGCTCGCTGGTAGAATGTCTGGACGTGTAGAAAGAATCTGCCCCAACTTAACGAAGGTCGGACCAAGGTCTTCGAGAACCTTCCTAAAGCGGATCGCCGCATCGTTGGTGTCCGTTATGAGACCGCCGGGCTTGCCATCTTCAAACTCAGAAACCTCGGATAGACCTTGTCCTGGCAAAAAACGCCCCAGACCGGCACTTTTTACGACCGCAACAAAGCCATGTTTGGTAAGCACGGAGGTGATTTCACGGAGACGAAATCCGTCTTGAATTAAATGTTTTGCGGGCGATAACACAACTGGCCTTCCTTCTTTTGGCGAACCTTAGCACGACCGGGGGAAGGAGGAAACGATAGGCAAAAGTACTCACTTTTTCCCTTCGTTACATAGTGTGATCATTTTCGGGGATTTAAAAATTCTTATAAATTTCTCCTTCCCATGCTCCGCGTGGGAATGCCTAGTTCGAAGAACATTCCCCCGATCTAGATCACACTATTCGTTACATTGCCTAAGCTCGATCGCCTCTCCTAGACTAAAGTCGTAAACACTCTTACTAACGCCAACTCACATTCTCATCATTCCAGCCGAAAATATAGACATCCCTTTTGTGACCCTCTAACATCTTTGAAATGGAGATTTCAGAAAAATAGAAAGGTTCAACATGCGATACATTATCTTAATTTTATCATTGTTTTTCGTCACCGCTTGTCCCGGAGGATGTGAAGCTCCTGGTGAAGGAGAAAAAGCCGAACGCGGATACTCGGAAGCCAAACCGGTCATAGACGCGTTAGAAAAATACTTTTCCGATAAAAAGCTCTATCCCAATACACTTCAAGATTTAATCCCCAATTATATCCAAACCCTTCCGACCAAAGCGCCGTTGGAAGCTCTTGGATATACAAGCACAGGAGAAAGTTACGTTCTTAGTTTCACCTACACCGGACCCGGCGTAAACAATTGTGAATGGACCTCGGAAAGCAAAGAATGGAAGTGCTCCGGTTATTACTAACCAAAACTGAGTGCGAAAACAGCGCATTGGGTGCAAGAATTCCGCAAAAAAATAACGATAAGAAAAATCCTAAACATTACTATTGATGATTTCTCAATCACTCCGTAGAAGACTGGAAAATATGGGTTTTTTCTCGGAGTTTAGATGGATATCCCCTGAATTTTTAGTCGTCGCAAATGGAAACATTTAAGTAAAAAGGAAATGGGACCTTGGTTCCCCTTTTTCATCATCTATCACGCCCTGGGAAACCTTTTGCGAAACAAGATTCCCGATCGCGTCGCAGGTTTAGCCTTTACCTCGGCTGTCGCTATCGTCCCCCTTCTAATCGTGTCGGCATCCACCTTCGCCCTCCTGGGTTTCTTTGACAGATCGGACGCCCTATTAACGCCCTTTCTTAGGCAAACCCTACCCAACATGGCCGATGGGATCTTAGTGCATTTAAACGGTTTTGCCCTTCAGTACGCGTTGCCCATTATAGGCCTCGGCGCGCTCGCCTTTTTTGGCGCCAGCGTTTTTCTCTTCCGTCGTATTGAAAATGCGTTTAACGCGATTTGGATGTCGCCCAGAAAATGGGCTCTTCGACATTTCCTCGTCGCCTTTCCAACACTCATTATTCTTGGACCACTTTTCTTGGGGACCGCTTTTCTTCTGAGCACCCAAATTGGCGATGCGGGCAGTCTCTCCTTCCTAGACCTCGCTCTTCCTTCAACGATCGCCTTCACCTTCTTCTTCCTTCTTCATTCCTTTCTACCACGTCCACGGGTTCAACTTCGAGCAGCCTTGATCGCTGGACTTGTTAGTACGATAGGATTTGAACTCCTAACATACGGCCTCAACGCCTACCTCCGCCTCGCAATATTTGAACCCGCAAACAAAGTTTACGGCACCATCGCTCTCTTACCACTCGCCATGGTCAGCTTATATGCACTCTGGTTTATCGTCCTTATGAGCGTCGAATTGGCCTATTCTACCCAACACCTTCAAACTCTGGTGACCCTCCAACGCGCCGAAGATCGTGATCCCTTGCGAAAACAAGATCGTATCTACAACCCCTACATTGCCATTGAACTTTTTGCCCCCATCGCCGCGGCCTTTAAAAATGGAGAGAAGCCATTGCTAGAGCGACACCTCCTCGAGGAAACCGGTTACTCTGCGCCCGTCATTCGACACGTCGTTGAATCCTTGGTGAAAGTCGGCGCTCTGGTCACCCTTCTCGACGATGCAGGCGAAATACAACTCATGCCCTCCAAACAACTTGACGACATTGAGCTCCTCCCAATGATCGATAATTTCTTCGACGCTAGTGCCGAAGTCAACTCCGAGCCACTCGCCGATTTGTATTCAGGCTTACGACATTTGAACCTTATGACCTTAAGAGGAAAGAATGCCCTTTCACTCGTGAAAAGCGAAAATGATGGATCTGAACTTTTGGGGATGTTTGATAATTTTCAAAATGAAGAGGAAAAAGACCTTGAATCTCCAAGCGAACAATCCTCCCTTTTAATCTATCGCCACCCTAACTTCACGACCCCGCCAGTGCCAATAAGAAAGCGGGCTCCCGGCTCGGCCGCTGAGCACCAATTCCCGCCTCTTTTCTCCATCGAAAACGATGAGCCTAAAATTGAGGTCAAGGATCTAAAAAGTAAGGAGATTTACGTTTCCGAAGAAGAGAACCTGCCTTCACGTGACTATTTTGAGTCCTTTGAATCCTGCGAAATCGACGCCCTTGTGGACATCGTTGACGACGAGAACGCACCAGGTCTTGTCGAAAGAAGCTTATCTGAATTGATGGAAGAATTGGGAAACTTTGATCTCAGTCCACCTCCGGCTCCAAAAGATGCCCCTAAGAAAAGACTAAACTAAACCCAAATAGGGACCCCGCAGGTTGGCGTTGACTGTAGGTTGGTGTTGACGGAGCGCAGCGACGAAACCCAACATGCTAGGAAAGCATCGCCTTCAGGTTCTTCAACCCAACCTCTAAACTCTCTTTCTTCGGCCCGAAACTCAAACGAACATAGTCCCGAAATCGAGACGGCCTAGCCGCTCTACGTCTCCCCGGATTCACATCAAAAAATTCGCCAGGTACACAAATAAATTGATGCTCCAATCCTTTCTTGAAAAAAGACATCCCATCATTTATTCCCTCAGGGAGCTCAGAAACATCGGCCCAAATATAAAAGGTACCCTCAGGCTGAAGGGGGACCTTAATCTTGGTCTGCGAAAGTGCAGCCAACATCATCGCTCGTTTTTCCAGAAAAACCTTCTGTAGATAAACGATACTTGAATCAACGTGAGCCTCGTCTAAAACCTCGATTGCGGCGCGCTGAATGGGACGACATCCACCACCATCTAAAAAACTCCCCGCACTGGCCAGCTTCTCGATAAGGTCTTGGGGGCCAACGGTCCAGGCCGTTCGCCATCCCGGATATCTGAAGTTTTTAGTAAGTCCGTTTATCAATAAAACGGGATCTTTATTGACATCTTTTACATATGCCGCCGCCGAAGACTGGCGTATTTTTTTTCCCCAAACATAATGAGAATAAAACTCATCGATAATCATCGTACAATCAAGTTCCCGTGCAGTGTTAATCCATGCGTCGAGTAAGTCACCCGTAATCGCTTTGCCGGTCGGATTACAAGGGTTGGAAAAAAGCAGTGCACTCAAACCTCGTCCGAGAATTTCTCGCCGCAAATCCTCATCCGAAAAATGGTAAGCAGATTTAGGATCTAGAAGAATGGGGATCGGCGTGAAGCGTCGAAATAAATCGAGAAGCTCTTCGTAGGCAGTATAATCGGGAAGAAAATGCCCTAGATTAATAGCGTCAATGGATGCCGCAATTCGGGTGAGCGCCGCGCGTCCTCCTCCGACGATGCAAACATTTTCAGCCGTGTATTGGCTTTGCATTCCAACGCGATACATACGATTATAATGCGCCGCTACGGCTGCGCGCAATTCCATAATGCCAACCACGGGGGCGTATTCATTATCACCCTCGTGGATGGGAATGCTCTCGAAACGAAACTCGTCTTCATGAAGTGCGTCGGTCTGAGGCTGGCCTTGACCAAAATTGGTCCACGCTGGATCGGAGGCGAGGTAGCCGTGCTTTGCAGCTTCTGCCATGACGTAAATTACGCCGGTTTTGG
>JALSKP010000106.1 GCA_026988815.1 Myxococcales bacterium
AAGTTGGAAAAACTTAGAGCGCGATTAAGAAAATTAAGAAAATAGTTTGTGTCTGATTAAAGACAGTCCGAGATTGAATTTGATCTGTAGGGGGTAACCCGCTGTGGTGTGCGAAGCTGCCCTTGGGTATACCCGGATTACTCTTCTTTATAAGCGATCTGTGGTAACCAAAGTGGGACGTTCCGACAAACCAATCCCTTTTCGATGGAGTTCCGATCGTGTATAATCAGACACAAATAATTTGCCTCCCTTATATGATTATTTCTTTTCTTGTTTAGTAAACCAGTCTACAAAAAGCGTTTTCAGCGCATAAGAGCAGAAATAACGAAAATAAATAGGCTATTCATGGATTTGGTGGCGCGGTGGGCGTGTCAAGATTGATACCATAGACACGAGGTTGATTTTCTTTCATGATTCGTTCGACTTTCCATATGCGGCTTTGAGAGCCCAACTATAACCAAATAAGGGGGAAGTGCAAAGGTTTGAATTCCTGCGCCTTCGTTTAGCGTGATCATTTTCGGGAGATTTAAAAATTCTTTAAATTTCTCGTTCCCACGAATGCCTCGTTCGAAGAACATTCCCACGCAAAGCGTGGAACGAGCTTGACTGAATCAGATCCCACCTTGGGTTTGTTCCGATTGTCAAAGTTCAAAAATTCTCATAATCTTTTCTGTTATCAAAAGTTTCTTCGTGTTACCAAAACCTAGAGAGGAGAAGACATGACCAACATTAGCGAAATACAAACCATTCTTGAAACGATAAAAACCGAGGCTCTGAGTGCGCTCGATATCGATCAAAAAATGATCGACAATATTACTTTTGCACCATCGCCTGACCTGAAAATGGGCGACGTCGGTTTCCCTTGTTTTTCCTTGGCCAAAGCCCTGCGCAAATCACCGGCGGCGATTGCACAAGATGTCGCCGCGTCGATTGATATCCAAGTTTACGATATTATCAAAGAGGTCTTGGCCGTCGGACCCTACGTGAATTTTAAATATAATCGCGGCGAGGTCGCGAAAAAAGTTGTTGCCAAAGCATTATCAGAAGATGCTTATGGTAAGGGAGTTTACGAAAAACCAGAAAAATGGATGATCGAGTTCTCGGCTCCGAATACAAATAAACCGCAACATCTGGGACATGTGAGAAACGATCTTCTCGGTGCCTCTCTTTCCTCAATTTTAAAATTCGCTGGTAACGAGGTTATTCGAGTCAACTTGATCAATGATCGAGGCATCCATATTTGTAAATCGATGCTGGCCTACCAGCGTTTCGGGGAAGGAAAAACCCCCGAATCGGAATCCATCAAAGGCGACCATTTCGTTGGTAATTATTACGTTCTCTTCGATCGTAAATTTACCGAAGAATATGAAGCGTGGTTGGAAGGCGAGGTCGCACGATCGACCTTTGAGCAATGGCAAAATACGCGTAAATCCAAAGAAAAGGAAGCCGACACGACGCCCCAAAAAACCTTCGCAAAATTCTACAAAGATACTTATTTCAATACCTTTAGCGAAATCGGTGGCGCGGCAAAAGACATGCTCGTTGGTTGGGAAGAGGGAAGGGAGGATATTGTCGCGCTTTGGAATCTAATGAACAGTTGGGTCTTCAAAGGGTTCGATGAAACCTACGAAAAGTTGGGTGTGGTTTTTGAACACGTCTACCGCGAATCGCAGACCTATCTTCTTGGAAAAGACCTCGTAAACGAAGGCCTCGAAAAAGGGATCTTTCATAAGGTAGAAGGCGGCGCTATCGCTTGCGACCTTTCAACAGTGGGACTCAAAGGCGAGAAGATATTACAGCGTAGCAACGGTACCAGTGTTTATATGACCCAAGATTTGGGGACTGCGCTAGCTCGTTTTGAAGAATACGATATGGATCATATGGTGTACGTGGTTGGTAACGAACAAGATTATCATTTCAATGTTCTTTTCGCGATTCTCGAGAAGATAGATCCCAAACTCGCCGGTCGTCTCTTCCACCTTTCTTACGGAATGGTGCTTTTGCCTGAAGGCAAAATGAAATCTCGAGAAGGGAAGGTGGTAGATGCTGACGACCTCATCGACGAAATGCAGAATCTTGCTTTTGAATCCGTTGAAGAACGCTATCCCGACTTGGAGGCAAGCGAAAAAAGAAAGCGTGCCGTGGCTATCGGAAACGCAGCGTTGAAATATTACGTTTTAGATTTCAACCCTAAGACCACCGTCAATTTTGATCCCAAAAAATCGATTTCCTTTGAAGGTAGGACCGGACCTTATTGTTTATATTCCTATGCTCGTATCCAATCTATCGCGAGAAAAATGGGCGGTTGGCCCACGTTAAATGATGAAGATAGGGCCGAAGCCTTGGCCGCCCTTGGAAGCGATTTGGAAATGCAAATAGTAAATGAACTTACTGATTGGCCAAGAATGGTTCAACTTGCGGCGCGTCTTAAAGACCCGAGTAAAATCACCGAGCAACTTTTCAAAATGTGCAAAACCTTTAGCACCATGTACAACGACGCGGATCATAGGATTAATCAACTTGAAGGACCACGCCGCGACGGACTGTTGCTGCTTTCCCAAGTGGTGGCGAGCACCTTAAAAACCGGCCTTGAGGTTATCGGGATCGACGTCCTAGACGAAATGTAATTCCATAAACTTTAAGCCAAATCCCTTTTACAAAAATACGGTCAGAACAAAAAGTGACTTTAGCTGTCAGAGCTGAAATCGTTTCCTACAATTGATAAGGAGGCCCGAGGAAGGCCATTCGCGCGATCTTAACCTGGGAGGAACTCACATCAGTCTAACGATCATACTCGCCACTGGTTGACATGGAATTCTGAGACGCCTGGTCGAGCAGAATTGATTCAATTTAAGAATCGACATCACTAGGGAGGAGGGGAAAGGAGCGATTAAGAATTCCATAACATTTTCGATTGATCGATCCTTCTAGCTGCACTATACGTTCGACAAAGGAAAATGGAGGATGAGATGGAGTCAAGATTAAAGGTATTTTCGGGACGTAGTCACCCTCAACTCGCTAGCGCGATTTGTAAGAAGCTGGGCATCACCCTCGGTAAGAGCCATACAGTTACCTTTAGTAACGAAAATATGATGGTTCAAATCGACGAAAATGTTCGGGAATGCGACGTGTTCGTCGTACAAACCTCTTGCCCGCCTGTTCATCAAAACCTTTTTGAACTTCTCAATATGATCGATGCGCTTCGATCGGCATCGGCTGCGAGAATTACTGCAGTCATGCCCTATATTCCCTATATTCGAAGTGACAAGAAGGATAGACCGCGGATCAGCATTACGGCCAAACTAATTGCAAAACTTCTGCAAACGGCGGGGGCCGATCGCATTTTAACGATGGATTTACACACCCCACAGGCGCAAGGTTTTTTTGACATTCCAGTCGATCAATTGATGGGTGCAGGTCCGATCTGTGATCGTATTCAGCGGGAGAATCTCGACAATTGGATTTTGGTCGCCGCTGATATCGGCGAGGCCAAGGATATCGGTCGTTATGCCAACCGTCTCGATCTTCAATTCGCAATCATTGATAAACGTCGCGTAGGCGATAATCGTAAACCTGAATGCGTTCATCTTATTGGTGAGGTTGAAGGTAAGACCGCGCTTATCGTTGATGATGAAATTGCGAGTGGTGGAACCTTGGTCGCAGCTGCTGAATTTTTGAAAGAACACGGTGCCGTTAATGTTATTGCCACCGCAACCCATCCTGTTTTTTCGCCAGGTGTTGCAGATCGTATTGAAAACGCCTTTATTGATAAGGTCATCGTGACCAATACGATCCCTGTTCGTCCAGAAGAATTATCGCCTAAACTGGAAGTCCTTTCCGTGGCCGATCATTTTGCCTCAGCGATCGCTAGAATTCACGACGGAAGAAGCGTATCGGCGCTTTTCTAATCCCTTTCTTTTTTATAAATTGGAATGGTAATACCCTCTAAAAATAAAGGTACTTTTAGTAGAATTTTCCGGTAATTTTTTACCAAGGAAATTTTACGCGAAGAAATCAAGATATTCAGATAGCCAGATCATTGGCATCCTTAAGCAAGCTACGGGTGGTACACCTCTAGCGACACTTTGCCGAGAGCGCGGAATGAGTGCAGCTCGTTTTTACAAAAGGTAGTCGATGGAGGAATGGACGTCTCACTCATACGTTGCGTTATAGAATTAGTCCGAAAATGCTCGTCTAAAAAAATGTACGCGAAGGTGCAAATGCAAAATGATATCGTGAAGGAAGCACTCAAAGAGCCGATTCTATTTTTACATTATCAACA
>JALSKP010000107.1 GCA_026988815.1 Myxococcales bacterium
TTTCAAACTTTGGTCAGAGCCGCCATCCCCACGCCAAGAAAGTGTCCGAGGCAACTCGGATTATAAAAAAGATTCGACCCGACCTTATCGTCGACGGAGAGATGCAAGCCGATACCGCGCTCGATAAAGATCATCGCGACCTTTTTGATTTCATGGATCTAAAACAGGACGCCAATGTTTTGATTTTCCCCACCCTAGATGCGGGAAACATTGCGTATAAATTGGTCGCGCACTTAAGCAAGTCCGAGCTTATCGGCCCAATTCTTCTCGGCATGAATTGTCCTGTCAACGTTTTGGAAAGAGGCAGCAGCGTCAATTCAATCGTCAATCTTGCCGTTCTTACCGTTCTACAAGCCCAACAACAGTTAAAATAAGGAGTGAAATCATGTCTACAGTAAATATAAAAGTATCCCAAGATTGGTCCGCGCTGGACATCCCCCAACTCGAAGAAGCTGTCGTTTTTCACAACGCACAATATTGGGTTAAAAACGACGCTATAATAAGCGATGTAGATTTTGATAAATTGCTGGAAGCGCTAAGAACGCAATCACCCGAGAGCCCTGTTCTTGATGCGATTGGTCCAGCGGGGGCCGGTGAACTCGGAGAAGAAGGAACACTCGAAAAGGTGGTTCATAACCCTCCGATGTTGTCGTTGGATAAGTGTTATGAAGAAGAGACATTGGTAAAATGGTTTACAAAATTCGAAGGTGATGCCGTCCTATCCCCTAAGGTAGACGGCGTGGCCGTTTGTATTCATTACGACGAAGCCGGTAAACTCAAAATTGCATCCACACGAGGAAACGGTAAGACCGGCGAGCTTATCACGGAAAATGTAAAACGCCTTAAAGGAGTGCCTTTGCAAATTTCGGACGGACCCCTTGAGGTTCGCGGCGAGGCCTACATGCCGTGGACTGTTTTTAATGAGAAGTTCGCCAAAGATTATTCTAGCCCGAGAAACCTTACCGCTGGCGCGTTGAAACTAAAAGACCCTCAACGTACGGCAGGTTACGAGTGTCGTTTCTTCGGATATGATGTTGTTGGAAAAACCTTCGATACCGAAATTGAAAAATTCGCCTACTTTCAGGAGGTAGGTTTTGAGGTCGTTGAACATCGGCTCGTTAGCCATGAACAATTACAGAGCTCTTTTGATGAACTTGTGGAACGTCGTTCTGAACTCGGATATGAAACCGACGGTGTTGTCTATAAAGTGAACCAAAGCGTCGAGCATGCTCGCATGGGGAGTACGGCCCATCATCCTCGATTTGCGATTGCGTACAAGTTTCAGGGCGAATCGGGTACCAGTTATCTAAGAGAAATCGAGTGGAGTATATCTAGGACTGGAACGATTAATCCCGTTGCCATCGTTGATCCAGTTTTCCTATCGGGAGCAGAAGTGCGTCGCGCTTCGCTACACAATCTATCGATCATGGAAAAACTTGGGGACGAAGACGGTATTTTTCTGAACTCCAAAGTCATGATGACCCGTCGAGGTGGCGTCATTCCACACTTGGAGAGAGTGATTGAAAAAGGGGATATTAAAGTAAACATACCTACTGAATGCATCATGTGTGGAGCGCCGACCTATCGTGCCGCAGATTTCTTAACAGCCGATCACAAACCTACTTGTAAGACGGTTCGCCTACGCCAAATCGAGCATTTCATCAGTGTAATGGATATCAAAGGGATCGGCCCCAAGCTTATCGAAACCATGTTTGATGGCGGCTTGCTGACGCAGCCAGCCGATCTTTTTGAGCTAAGTGTCGAGAAATTGACCACCCTTGATCGTGTTGGTGAAAAACTGGCTAGTAAACTCGTCGACAAAATTTCTGAGCAATCAGAAGTGCCTGTGGAAATGTTTTTACGCGCTCTAGGGATCGACGAGTTGGGTAATCACGTGGGTACGATCTTGGCCACCCATAACGAAAACCTTAATGCCGTTCTAGCGATGACCAAAGAAGAACTCGCTTCAATCCATACTATCGGCGATATTATCGCAGAGAAAGTGACCGAAGGCTTGAAGTTAAATAAAGATGTTATTGCAGGTTTGACAAAATATATTTCGGTTGTTTTCCCCTCCGATAATCCAGCCGAAGAAATTGATAGCGCTATTTCTGGCAAGGCTTTTTTGTTTACCGGAACCTTGGAATCGATGGGTCGAAAAGACGCACAAAAACGTGTTAAAGAGTTGGGCGGTACAACGCCAAGTAGCGTAACGAAGGGGCTCGATTTCCTTGTGATAGGTGATAAGGATTACGAGAAATATGAAGGCGGATGGCGTTCTGGAAAATTGAAAAAGGCCGAAAAATATATCGCAGATGGCGCCGCCCTTCGTATAATAAAAGAATCCGAATTTGCCAAAATGGTCGAGTAGCTTTGCTAATCACGTAGGGAGCGCTTGAGCCAGGAAACCCAACATTTCATATGTTGGTTCCGCTATTACCCGACTCACTTTCAAAAAACTTTTAATTTAGGACGCGACCCTCTGTGGTCGCCCTGAGGGTTAATAAATACAGGAAGGTTCAGGGGGATAGCCAAGGGCAGACTTCGCACCATGTTATCCTACAATTTATCAGACATACCCGGTGAAAAAGATCACACTAATATATCTTGTGAATAAACTTGGAATAAAGTTAAAGTCCTCATCGTTCGCATATACTCTCAATTATTTTTAGGAGGAGACAAAGATGTTATTAACCATTTCGACGACCCATTCGCCCGCGACGGATTTAGGGTATTTGCTTCACAAACATCCAGATCGACTCCAATCTATCGATTTGTCCGCAGGGAAAGCCCATATTTTCTATCCTGAAAGTTCAGCCGAACGTACCACGATCGCGATGTTGCTTGACCTAGATTCTATAGAAATGGTTCGTGGAACGCGGAACCTAAAAGCGTCAGGTTTCTCTCTTCAACAATATGTGAACGACCGACCCTATGTTGCCTCTTCGTTCTTAACCGTTGCGATATCGAAAGCGTTTGGCAGTGCGATGAACGGAAATTGTGCTGACCGTCCCGCACTGGCAAAAACTGCGATTCCCTTGGAGGTTACTTTGTCAGTATTACCGGCACCCAAGGGCGGCGAGATACTCATTCGAAAATTTTTCGAGCCTTTGGGTTACGAGGTCGAATTGACTAGGCACGTCCTCGATGAAAGGTTTCCAGAGTGGGGAGATAGCAAATACTTCACCCTTTCTTTGAAAGCCAAGGTCCGTCTTTCTGAACTCTTATGCCATCTATATGTGCTTATTCCAGCTATCGATACCGACAAACATTATTTTGTAGGTGATTCTGAAATTGAAAAACTTCTAGAAAAAGGAGAGGGTTGGCTAAAAGGTCATCCGGAAAAGGAACAAATCATTAAACGATATTTAAAGAATTTGGGTTCTTTGAGTAAACGTACATTGGCAATGATGGACCTCGATCCAGTGGGTTCAGAAGAAAAAGTCGATGAAGGAAATGAGGTTGAAAAGGATCGTCATCGCAAGCGAAAAACCCTCCACAACCAGCGTCTTGATTATGTTGTGGATATCCTCAAAGAGAACAAAGTGGGCAGTATTATCGATCTGGGATGCGGAGAAGGGAAGCTGTTGCGCAAGCTGATTAAAGTTAGTCAGTTTACTAAAATCAGTGGGATGGATGTGTCCTATTCGGAACTCTTGAAAGCACAGGAAAGGTTGCATTGGAACGAGATGAGTCCACGTGCCAAGAAAGGTCTCGACCTTTTTCAAGGCTCGTTGATGTACCGCGATACACGTATCGCAAACTTTGACGGCGCTGCTATTGTGGAGGTTATCGAGCACATGGACGAGAATCGACTGAGCTCTTTTGAGCGCGTTGTTTTTGAGTACGCAAAGCCTCGAGTGGTTGTCATTACAACGCCCAATCAAGAGTACAATGTGCTCTATGCTTTTCTCAAAGAGAAGGATGGCGGCGAGAAAGCGGCGATGCGCCATAAGGATCATCGCTTTGAATGGACAAGAGATGAGTTTGAAAAATGGGCAAATAAAGTTGCTAGCGCTCACGGTTATAGTGTGAGTTTTAGTGGTGTCGGTGAGGTGCATGAAGAACACGGATCGCCTTGCCAAGTAGGAGTATTCAGCTATGGAAATTGAGTTACCAGAATTGTGTTTGGTTTTACTAATCGGGGCGAGTGGCGCGGGGAAAAGTACATTTGCGAAAACGCATTTCGCAAAACATGAAACCGTCTCATCTGACTTTTGTAGAGGGGTGGTGTCTAACGACGAGAATAGTTTGGCGGCCAGTAAAGATGCCTTCGAAT
>JALSKP010000108.1 GCA_026988815.1 Myxococcales bacterium
TGTTTACTATCGTGTTCGGAATTTTGAAGGTTATGGAAAGTTATCAGGTCGCAAATTAAGCGACATGGAAGCGGGCCGTTCCGGTCGTGTCGATGAGCCTACAGAAAAAGAATACCCCTTCGATTTTGCACTTTGGAAATCGGCAAAAGAAGGTGAAATCAGTTGGGATTCACCATGGGGAAAAGGACGACCGGGTTGGCATATTGAATGCTCGGCGATGGCTGGCGAACACCTTGGCCAAACCTTTGATATCCATGGCGGCGGGCGAGACCTTATTTTCCCACACCATGAAAACGAAATCGCGCAATCGGAAGGAAGTCATGGATGCGCATTTTCCAATTATTGGATGCATGTGGGCATGGTAAATGTGGCTGAAACGGATGCGGAGGGTAAAAAAATCGAACGAAAAATGTCTAAATCTTTGGGCAATTTTTGGACAACGCGAGACGTGCTCGAGGGCTATCATCCTGACGCGATTCGCTTATTTATGCATACCTCCCATTATTCCAAACCCATCACTTATGCGGAAGAAAACTTAGAAGAGGCGACCCTTCGCACCGCTTATTTTTACGAAACCTTGGCCCGCTTAAACGAGATTTTGGAAAAAGCCGGCGAGCTTGAGGAAAGCGAGTTGATCCCAGAATTCGCATCAACCTTAGACACCTTTTCGGAAAATTTTGTCGGTATTTTAAGCGATGATTTTAACACCCCCAAAGCGATTGCGCTTCTTGGTGAAGTTGCAAAAATTGGAAATGAATTAACCCTTTCCAAAAAGAAGCCCAAAGCGAATCAGCTTTGGACGATGCAAAAAGTAAAATCCTGCATCGCCGAAGCTGGACGATCGCTTGGCATTTTGGAACGAGAGCCTGAAAGCGCCTTGCTTGAACTTCGCGATCTTCGCGTGAAAATTTTAGAACTCGATCCGGAAATGATCGAATCCAAAATCGTTGATCGTAAAGCGGCCCGCGAAGATAAAAATTGGGATTTAGCCGATGCGATTCGTCAAGAACTCGACGAGATGGGCGTCGAAATCATGGATGGCAGTCACGCCACATCTTGGCGAATCAAATTTAATTAGATCTCCAATTCGGAATATTGTATTCGAATTCAGAGTTCTATCCTCTTTGGCCCGATAAGTATTGAGACGCAAAATCAGATTGAGGGGCATCGAAGACTTGGCTTACACAGCCAAATTCGACAATATTTTTGCAGGAACCGGCGCACCAAAATACGGCCACCTCGTCGGCGATGCGTTTGGCCTGGGCAAGGTTGTGGGTGACAATGATTACCGTTAGCTCGCCCCTGAGTTCAGAAATCAATCCTTCCACGACCTCGGTTGCCATTGGATCCAATGCGCTGCAAGGCTCGTCGAAAAGAAGAATGTCGGGCTCTAAAACCAAGGCACGGGCGATGCACAATCGCTGTTGTTGCCCGCCCGACAATCGGTCCGCTCTCTCGTTGAGGCGGTCGTGGACTTCGTCCCAAAGACCGACGCGTTTTAGCGCTTTTTCCATTCTCCGGTCCGACTCTTTTTTATCTTTGATCCCGCGTTCTCTTAAGGGAAGGAAAAAATTCTTTCGGATTGAAATCGGAAAGGGATTGGGTTTCTGAAAAATCATCCCAACCGAGCGACGAAGAGAAACAAGGTCAATCTTTTCCGCATTAAGATCTCCAAATCCCTCTACAATCACCTCACCTTCGACCACACAATCTTTCTCCAAATCGGAAAGACGGTTGAGGCTTTTTAGAAGACTTGTTTTTCCAGATCCAGACGGTCCCACAAAAGCGGTGATGCGCCCTTTTCGGATCTGCAAATTCACGTGTTCAAGAGCGACCGTTGTGCCATAACGAATGCCAACATCTTTGAGATGGATGGCAATATTTTCTTCTTCAATATTCATACAACCCTCTTTCGTTGCCAAAAATCTGCGATCGAATAAATGATCAAATTGATTGCGATCAGTAATCCAATGAGAACCAAAGCGGATGCATTGGCCCGTTCTATCCCACCGGGAACATTCATCGCGAGATCGTAAATATGGATCGATAAAACACGCCCGGAATCAAACACACTTTCCGGCCAACGTTCAACATAACCGCTTGTAAAAAGCAAGGCTGCGGTCTCTGACATCGCGCGAGCAAGTGACAAAACCAGGCCGATAACGATGGCTTTGGAAGCTTGGGGAACGACGATTTTAAAGGTCACACTGAGCGGACGCATACCCAACGCGTAACCCGTTTTCCGGTAGACATTGGGGACCTGGCGCAAACCTTCCTCGGCGACTCGAATAAAAAAAGGCAACATCATGACGGTTAAGGTCAATGCTCCGGAGAGAATTGAAAAACCGAAACCACACACCTGTGAGAAAAATGCGTTTCCAAAAAGGCCAAACACGATCGAGGGCACACCAGCTAAAATATCAAGACTCCACCTTACAATGAGGCAGAACTTTTCCCACTTCGCGGAGAGTTCGGAGAGTATAATCGCCGTCGCCAGTCCGATGAAGGTGGAGATCATCGTTGCAATCGAAACCACCCAAAGGGTCGATACGATGACGGAGGAAATACCGCCTGAGCGGCCCGCATTTGTTGGAACCTCGGTTAAAAAGGACCACGAAATTTCGCTCAATCCGGAGTAGGAAATATCAATGAGAATCCAGGCGAGGACCAAGATCGGAAGTCCACCCAAACCGAGTACGGCAATTTTTGAGAGGAGAACTTTCATTGGATCTCGCTCGAAAAACGGTCGCTGATAATGACGAATATTGTCACGAAAATAAGTAGAACGGCCGCCGTCGCAAAGAGAGCACTTCGGTGATCATCTAAGGCATATGCCATTTCAAGGGCGATGTTTGCGGTCAAGGTTCGCACCGGGTCAAAGATCGTTCCAGGCACCTGAATGACATTTCCGCACACCATCAGCACGACCATGGTTTCCCCGATCGCGCGTCCGATGCCGAGGATAATTCCTGTTGCGATGCCTTTTCTAGACTGAGGGACAATGATTCGCCAGACGACCGACCATCTTGAAAACCCTAAGGCGTGACCGGTCTTAATATCGATTTCGGGAACAGATTCAAATGAGCTTAAGGACACCAAAGCGATGGTGGGAATCACCATAAGACTCAGGACGATGCCGCCAGCCAGAAGGCTCGCGCCTGGTGCGCGAATTTTTAGCACCAAGGGGACGATTGTCGTGAGTCCCCAAAGCCCGATAACGACACTTGGAATCCCGCCGAGAACTTCCAAACATCGACGATAGATGGCTCGTCTATAGGTTCGGAACTCTAGACCAAGAATGGCGCTTGCCAGACCAACAGGTCCAGCGATAAACATCGCCAAAGTTGTTGTAAGAAGGGTGCCGACGACAATGGGAATGATGTTGTATTTGCCATTTGTCGGGTTCCAACTTTCGTCGGTTACCAGATGCAGAAAACCGACGTTACTTCCAAAGGAAAGGGCTTCAGAGAAAATAAAGACATAAATCAACGCGACAACAGCGATGGCTGTCAGACTTATGACCATAAAAAGCCGGCCTACATTATGGTCCCAACGGAACAAAGAATTGCCCTTCAATAAGATCGTGAACGTCGGATGACTGACTAAATTTAATAAACTTTTCTACTAAACCTTTAGGTTTTTCTTTAGTAACAAAGTTTAGTGTTCTTGCAATTGGAAAGGTTCCATCTTTGACGCTCGCTCTTGATGCAACGACGCCACCGGTTTTCAGAAGCTTTATTTTTATTCCTTTTTCAACATCATATTCCGCGGTCCCTACAGAAACATATCCTATCGCGTTAGGGTTTACGGCAACGGTTTGAATACCTTGTTCGTTGTCGCCGATAACGATATCGGCTTTAATAAGATGGCCATCAATCGAAAAGTGTTTTGTGAAGAGTTCTAAGGTTGAACGTCCTTCAGCTTTATTAACGACTGTGATCTCACCGGCATTTCCACCGACGGCTTTCCAGTTATCGATTTTTCCGAGATAGATATCCGTAATTTGCTGATCACTTAAACTGGAAATGGGATTAGCCGCGTTCACAATAATGGCGATGCCGTCGAGGGCTATCTTATGACCGATGACGTCCTTTTCTTTGTCGCTCAAAGAGCGAGAAACCATTCCGATATCGTTGAGGCCTTTCCTGGCATCAGAGAGCCCACGAGAAGATCCGCCCATTTGCACATCTACGCGTACACCTGGATTTTGTTTCTCAAAGCGTGCCCCCAACTCCCGCGCAAGAGGTGCGATGGTGCTTGAACCGCTAAGGGTGAT
>JALSKP010000109.1 GCA_026988815.1 Myxococcales bacterium
CATTAATCGCTGATCGGCAAGGAAATACAATCCGGCCTGGTCAGTGGTCCTTTACGACCCGCGGCGGTAAATGGTCCCCCACCCAAACCCTTACTCAGGATATTTCTGAAAATGTCTTCGAACCACAAATTTCGGTAAACGCGCAGGGCGTACCTACTGTCATATGGGGACAAGAAAACGATGGAGGCTTTTCCTCATTATATTCGAGTACGGTTGTTAACACCGAGTGGACCGCTCCACACGCTCTCGATTTTGGCGTCGAAAACGCTTTGGGAGGCAAAATCACCACCGATGGTCAAAGACAATATGTCGCTTGGTCCCAGAAAGCGGGCCAATCCAATAATTCCAGCATTTGGGCGATTCAATCAAGCATGAGTGAATGGAACGAAGCGAAAGAACTTGAGGCAAGCCCCAACTTCATCGACAGCGTTTCTGTCAAATCCAGCGGGAGAGCCAGCACTTATCTGGTCTGGCGTTCCCAAGTTCCAAACGGTCCCGCCACGATCCGAATAAGTCATTTGGAAGCAGGTTTATGGTCGGCACCAGTGACACTTGGAAATGGTGATGTCGAAGATCTCCAGCTTATGGTTGATGAACACGGAACCCCAACGATCGCTTGGAGGGCGATTAATGACCTGGTAATAGTTCGAGATAATACGGGTACCAATGTATTTTCTGATCTTGTGTTCCTCAGCCGACAAGGATCTAACCTTCGTCTAGCGACAAACAACAATGGAGAAAGTTTTGCAATTTGGCTGGAAGGAAATTCTTCCTCCGGTAGGTCTATCACGCTTTCAGAATACGTGAACGACGCGTGGAGTTCGCCCGAGACTATATATTCAACCGCGTCTTTGACCAATGTAGCCTTCGATATAAATAATAATCGAGAAGCACTTATCACATGGGTAGAGAATAATCAGGTCCTTGCGATTTCTGTTAATGATGGCCAAGGCACTCTCAAAGAGATCGGCAGTCGATTCGAGGCCAACCTTGACGTAAAAATTGACGAAGATGGAAATGGATTTGCAACCTGGGAAAGCGCATCTGGCATACACGTCCGACGTTTCGAAAAAGGAAAGGGATGGAGCGATTCGCGAACGATCATGAATGGAAGAGACTCGCAAATTTTCGTCGAAAAAATCGGTTCATGGCTGGTTTGGGCGGAAGGCGGAACACAAATAATGCTGGAACGCTTCGAATAACCTTTAATTGTATCTTATCTTTTGGCGGATGGGGAAAACTGCACAACTCATTAGTTGTAACTGACTCAGAAGATGGTAAGTCAGTCTTCGACCAAAAGCGAGAAATCCTGATGAGTGAAAATCATACCCACCCCCGAAGTTCAACGCTTACCCTCCCCGAGTTCGAAGCGCATTTCGCCTCCGTTTGCGTGGCGATTGTTTTTGGAACGGTCGGCGGAAAAATCGCAGTTCTTTTTTCAGGCCATATCAGCATCTGGATTGTTGCCGCGTTAACAGCAATTTTGGGATTCTTCATCCCTTGGTTTATTTGTAAGTACCCCTTTCATACCGCTCACGAATGGTATGGGGCGAATTCTATTGCACACCGTATCTATGACGCAATCGGCGTGGTGGCGGCTTTTCTTGTTTTTATCGCCGCATATTGGCAACATTTTTTCGTTTAAGTTTGGACTATTCTTCAGAGTCTTTGGGCGTTTTTGCCACTTCATCATCCATCTCTAAACGATCTTTTTTTATGCTTTTGAGCTCCTGACTTTCGCGCATCGCTTGAGCCAAGTCTGGGCATGCCCGCTCGAACTCCTCGGTAATCGCCTGGCGCTCACCTTCCTCGTCCGCATCACGAAGTGCATCCCGAAGGGCTTCGATGGTTTCCACCCAATCATTGGCGTCGTCAGGTCCACGAAATTCAGAGGTAAAAAATCCAGTTTGTTTATAGTAGGCAATAAAATCTGGAATGAGAGCGCGGATGACACCGGCGATTGGAATCGCCAAAACGATGCCCAATAGTCCAAAAAGTTCTCCACCTAAAAGGAGAACAATAATGACCGTGACCGGAGAAAGACCCACTTTATCACCGACAATTCTAGGCGTGATAATCCACCCTTCTAAACCCTGAACGGCACCAAAAACGCACCACGAAAAAAGAAGTGGAGACAGGCTCTCGCCACCATTGAGAAGCAACATAACGGTGGTAACAATCATTCCAATCATGAGGCCAAAATAAGGGATAGCGTTGAGCAGCCCAGCCATTAAGCCAATCGCAAAACCGGTCATAAACCCCATTCCTGCCCAGGAAAAAGCAATCCCCAAACCGATAGAATAAAGCGCAGCTAGAATCAGCGCGACCTCTATTTGTCCACGGAACCAAGCACCCACAACCTCATCCATTGTGAGGATTCTCGACATGATGAATTTACGGCGTTGTGGTGGAATGAACTTCACGAGCGGGTCCTTCATAATATCGAAGTCCCTCAGAAAATAGAAGGTAAAAAGAGGTATCATGACCGCGTTTAGAGCGGCGGTCAGGATGATGCCACTCTGTTGGAAAATACCAGAGACGATGCTGCCGATGTGTTTTGAAATCGAGGGCAGCGCCGATTGAATTTCTTCGCCATAACTAGCGATGGCGGCCGAAAGGTTATCGGGCAATTCTTGGTTGGTTTTCGCTTCAATCCAGGGCAACACTTTTTCTTGAAAGAGAGTAACGAGCTCTGGCAATTTTTCAAAAGTACGAGAAAGTTCACGTTGAAAAACAGGTGCTACGATGAGAATAAACCCAACCGTTGACAGCGCACTTAGTAAAATCAACAACGAAATTGCAATCGTCCTATTTATCCCCTTGGCTTCGAACCAATCCACAAGAGGATCAAGACAGTACGCAATGAGGAGGCTTAAAAAGAGGGGGAATAGAACCGACTGAACATTTTGCAATGACCAGATAATTGAATAAAGCACCGTTCCGAAGACGGCTAATTTGGCTAGCAAATAAGGGTAGCGTTCGTACTGGTACCAAAATTTCGCATCGGAGGAGATGCGCTTCGTTATCGATGCTGGACTTAAAGGATTATCAGAATCTTCAACAGGCGTTTCGCTTTTATCTGAGATGTCAGCTGGCACCACGCCGGCGACGGAAGTGTTTGGTGTGTTTTCGATTGTCATTCTTCCATCCTGATTTCTAAACCTTTATCCTTTTTCCCAACCCTGATATCGATACTCTCGTTCCCCAGACGATCGGCGATACGCGGAATAGCCTTGGGACTAATGCCCTCCACCTTATAAACGATACTCGATGTTTTAGCCCAAAGTGGCGTCATCGTGGCTCCGTTTTCTTTAAATGCTTGCGTGAGCTTTTCGATAAGCTTTCCTTTGGACGTTGAAATACTAATCTGTCCTTCACGGATTTCTAATCCAGAAAGTCCTTGTTTTCGTTCAAGCATAAACCATTCAATATACCCGGCGAGCTGTTCGGCGAGATTGGACTTGGCGAACTTGCGCGCTTGCTCGGGACGAGAGTGGTAACTTAGACTACTAAAGTCCTGCGTTCGACTTCCTTTGGACGAAATGATTTTCACATGCATTTGAAGGGCAACGCCAAATTGATTGGCAACCTTGGGAAGCGAAAGAATGACGAGCTCACCGTGAACAAGAGAGGCGCTTCCAAAAATTGACGCGATGTTTTTTGCGCTTTCGTCGCTCAATAGCGAACGTCGGAAAACTTTCCCAATCGCTTTTTTCGGGATCACGGGATGGATCTTTGAGCTATTTTTGAGTGCGTCAACCAACAAGGAATCGAATTCAGTAAATGCCGGGCTCCCGCCCTGCCACCAGAAACGACTTTCCTTATTTTCAGTTTCGTTGATGAGCGAAATGACCTTGTTTTGAGCAAAAAGTGGCGTGCAAACGAGAAGGATAAATAAGGTGATCAGAAGGGATAAATGACGTTTCATGGTAGTTCCTCAGCAAGGCTTCATTTTTGCAAACTTCCTAGAAGAAGCCAGAAAGTTTTCCTTCTATTCCCATTCAATGGTTCCCGGAGGCTTGCTTGTCACATCGTACACAACGCGGTTGACGTGTTGCACCTGGTTAATGATGCGATCGGAGACGATACCGAGGAAAGAAATCGGAAGGTCACAACGGTCGGCCGTCATACCGTCGACCGAGGTAACAGCGCGTAAGGCGATAACCTCTTCATAGGTCCGCGCATCGCCCATGACACCGACGCTTCGAACCGGAAGAAGGACCGCAAACCCTTGCCATACGTTATCGTAATGCCCAAATTCTCTGA
>JALSKP010000110.1 GCA_026988815.1 Myxococcales bacterium
GAATCCAGAAGCTGGATTGAACGTAAACCACCTACAAAATGGAAAGGGAAAACGCCCCTTCCTGACGCTCCGCTTTTCGTTCATATGGACGTCAATTTTTTACTCTCCTCCTACCTCCAATTTAAATAATTATGTCGATTCGATTAACACTGGTCATCAGTTCGATGACATGTGGAGGCGCAGAGCGGGTCATGTCGATCATCGCAAACGCTTTTTCAGAAAAGAATAATTGGGAGGTTAGTTTACTAACTCTAGATAACGCCCCCTCCCCTTTCTACACCCTATCTCCCAAGATTGATCATAAATCGCTCAAGCTTTACCAAGAAAGCAAAGGCCCCATCGGCGCTCTTATTAATAATCTAGGTAGGGTTAGAAAACTACGCAAAGCATTGAAAAATAGTAAACCCGACATCATTTTAAGCTTCGCCGATAAAACCAACGCGTTAACACTTTTGGCGGGAATGGATATCGCCCCCATCCTCGTCTCCGAGCGCATTCATCCTGAGAAACACAATATCGGACGCTTCTGGTCTAAACTTAGAAAAGAAATTTATCCGAGCGCCGCTCGCGTTGTTGTACAAGTTGAAGACGTCGCCGACTGGGTCAAAGACAACATAGGCATCCCTTCCACAATCATTCCAAACCCGATCGTTCCCGAGCATATCTTCAAGCGTAAAAGTAAACGTTTTTACAAAATCATCGCAAGTGGACGCTTGGTAGAGCAAAAAGGTTTTGACCTTCTTATAGAGGCTTTTTCAAAACTTGAAGATCCTCAAGGTTGGTCCTTATGTATTTTCGGAGAAGGACCGTTGGCAGTTCGTTTACAGAATCAAATCGACAGCCACAATCTCTCCCATAACATCCGGCTTCGAGGCCGAAGTGAAACGATGATGGAGAACCTATCCGAGGCCGATATTTTCATCTTATCTTCGCGTTTCGAAGGATTTCCAAATGCCCTTCTAGAAGCCATGGGAACCGGACTCGCTTGCATCGCCTTTAACTGCCCCTCCGGTCCCAAGGATATGATCGATGATGGAAAGAATGGTATTCTCGTGGAAGATGGAAATGTAGACGAGCTTTCGATTGCAATGAACGCCCTTATCGCCGATGCGACGCTCTGCACGCGCTTAGGAAAAAACGCCGAAAAAAGCGTTGAACAATATTACATGGAAAACAACATCCAGCTCTGGGAAGACACCCTCCTTAGCGTACTTGAAAATGGACGTTAAAACCCGCGTCGAACGTGCCTATAAAGAAAACGCATCCTCCCTAATATCTGCCTTAATGGGCGTTGTTCGAGACCTTGATTTTGCGGAAGATGTTCTTCAAGATGCAATTATTCTTGCGTTAAAAAATTGGGGAACGGACCCACCCACGAATCCTGCTGGGTGGCTACTCACCACCGCTCGACGTAAAGCCATTGATCGTATTCGCCACCAGAAAATGTCATCTTCCAAGGAAGCGGCGATACAGCTTTTCCAAAGCCAACTTTCTGGTGACGAAGACGCAGATGCGCTTGAGGGATACGGCGATGAAGGATTACGTTTATTGTTCACCTGTTGCCATCCGAGCCTCTCACAGGAAGCCCAAGTCGCCTTAACTCTAAAAACGGTTTGCGGCCTCTCCATTCTGGAAATCTCAAACGCATTTTTAGTAAACGAGGCAACTTTATCCAAACGCATAGGACGCGCGAAAACAAAGATAAAATTAGCCGCTATTCCCTATGAAATCCCACCCCTAGAAAAACTTCTCGAACGTATGAACGCTGTTTTGGCGGTCATCTACCTCGTTTTTAATGCGGGCTATCATAGCTCCGGGCCTGAACTGGTGAAGCTTGATTTATGCCAAGAAGCGATTCGCCTTTCCGACCGTCTCAATCACCTCATGGCACAGCAATCACCTACAATCTCAAAACACATTTCTGCACTGGAGTCACAAGCTCTTGGCGTTTTAATGAAGTTGAACCACGCCCGGATTCGCTCTCGGATCTCTGATGTCGGAGAACTGGTGACGCTAGAAGAGCAAAACCGCTCCCTTTGGGATCATGAGGTGATTGAAAAAGAAGCGATGATCTTGGCCGATATTCTCCGAAAAGCCAACCTTGGCCCCTATCAACTCCAAGCCGCCATCGCCGCCCTCCACGCAAGTGCGCACAGCTCCAAGGGTACCGATTGGATCCAAATTGTTGGGCTTTACAATGAACTTTTTCGATTCATCCCCACCGATATTGTTCGCCTAAATCGCGCCGCCGCGGTGGCGATGGCCTATTCAACAGAAGCGGGTTTAAAAGAAATCCAAGCGATCGAAGATGGCGGAGCGCTGAAATATTACTCGCTCCTTCCCGCCGCAAAAGCAGACTTATTGAGACGCCAAAAGAAAACAGAAGAAGCGCTCGTTTACTACAAGCACGCCATCGCCCTAGCGAGTGGAGAAAAAGAAATCGACTATTACAAAGGTCGGATCAAAGATATTTTGGAAGCAAGCTCGAAAACATTTATTTGAGGTGAAGCTGCCTGTTGTTCCCTGACCCTCGTTTGTGCGCGAGCCTGCCCTCAGGGTACGCCCGCAGGTCCTTTATTTACCGAACCAAGGCTACCCACAGGGTTACCTACAATACTCTGCGGAAATAGGAATATGCGGACGCCGTCCACCTTCACGAATTGAGGAGTAGGCTTTAGATCGCTTTAACCCTTCCCACGCCCGCGATCCACGTGCTCAACAATGCGAAGAGTTGCTTGAATTGAATGTGTTCGATTTCAATGTCGAATCCAGCATCCTCGATGGCCTTTGCGGTCAGTCGATTGAGGTGACAATTATCAAAAAAATAGCTC
>JALSKP010000111.1 GCA_026988815.1 Myxococcales bacterium
CGAAGCCAATAAACCCACAAGCTAAAACGAAGTCCCCCACCCTAACCCTCCCCCAGAGGGAGAGGGGATCAGAATCCCACCGAAAAGGATCACACTAAATTCAATGTCATGTGTCATGTTAGTCTTGGATTGAAAACAAGACTTTGATATCGTCTGTGCTCCTCAACACTTGAGAGCCTCATGAAAATACTTGTCTTTCTTACCGCAATTCTTCTCACCTCGACGAACGCTTGGGCACGGCCGGGGAAACAATGTGATAACAATACACAATGTTCCTCACTTGAGACCTGCCAATCCAACAATTGTTTAGAAGCAGGTAAATTGACAATAACGATGTCTTGGGTTGGCAATAGTGATATAGATTTACATCTACTCACACCAATGAGTAACGAAATATCGCCCGACCTAGGCGACAATACGGTCATTGACGGTGGAAAGATTTCGTATGACGATTGTGCAACAAAAAAATGCCGAATGGATACCCGAACCTCAACTCATCCTCATGCGGAACACATTGTATGGAAAGAGACCATTTTGAAGGGCAAATATATTGTATGGGCCGTCAATTTTGATGGGTTTGAAAGTACAGATTTCACGATTCTTATCGAAAAACCAACGGGGGAAAAAATCTTCAAAACGGGTACTCTAACAGCCACCGCTGGAGAGGAATCTACGAAGTTCGAATTCACAATCGACAAGGATAGTGATTGTAAAAAGGACACCGATGGTGATGGTCTTTGTGACGAATGGGAAACCGATGGAATTGATGTCAACGGTGATGGGACGATTGACCTCGATCTAAAAGCCCTTGGCGCGGATCCAAAACAAAAAGACCTTTTTGTTGAATTCGACTGGTTGAAAGGCCAAGAACCCAAAAGCTTGAGAGCCGTTTCCAACGCGTTTTCCAACTCAAATGTCATGAATCCGAACGGGAAGACGGGAATTCGCATTCATCTTTTTCGATCCGAAGAAATTACAAATATTTCAGGTAGCGCTGTCACCACGACAGATACAATTGTTATGTCGGATGTGAATACTATCAAATTTGGAGCAAAAGATTTCGCATGCGATGCCAATACCTGGTTTGGCTCTCAGGCTGATCGTGACGATCCCAATTGCGAATTTATTAGTAAAGCTCGTCAGAAAGTATTTCGTTATGCCTTATTTGTGTACGCACGTACGGGTACCGGATCAAGTGGCGTCGCAGAACTGGGTTCGGTAGTTGGAGGGACTGTGGACAGACTTACCGGCGGAAATGATTTCATTGTTAGCCTGGGCGCGTGGCGTTTAAAACCCAACGATAGAAAACCTTATGAAAACGGTACATTCATGCACGAACTTGGCCACACCTTAGGGCTTCGACATGGCGGCCTCGTCGATGATACTGGGTGTAAACCCAACTACCTTTCGGTGATGAATTACTACTACCAACTACCGAATAATTACGCCGGGCGGCCTTTAGATTATTCTCGAAAAACACTAGCCAGTTTGAACGAAAATGACCTCGACGAAAGTGTTGGAATCTCCGGTTTATCCTCTTGGAAAAGTGTCGTTTTCGCCGATGCAATGGGACAAGCTCAACTCGGCAAAGCTGCGAATAAAGCTCAAGATTGGGATTTTGACGGATCAGATATGGGAACAGGTATCGTCGCTGATATTTCCGGCGCCACGATGTGTGGACTCTTTGGAACCTCAGAACTCCAATCAGCCAGTGATTGGAGCAATATTATCTACAACTTCCGAGAAGCGAACGACTATGAGGGGAGTGGATTGTCACAAAGCGAAAGCGCAGAAACGATCGAAATCACCGAAACCCAAGCTAACGAATCCGCCAACTCCCTGGACTCAGACAACGACGGCGTAAGCAATGCAGACGATCTTTGTCCCAGTATCGCCGCTGCCAAACATGAAGATAATGACGGTGACGGACTCGGAAACATGTGTGACGACTGTCCGGATGTCTACGGAGAAGATGATGGGTGTCCAGAAGATACTAACATTGATCTCGACAATCCACCCGGCCGAAACGAGCCACTCGGAAGTGAGGACGCAAATCCGACAGCGCAAGATCCATCCACACAAGATCCAGCAACGCAAGATCCTTCGACACAAGATCCTTCAACACAAGATCCAAACGAAAGCGATCCGATTAATGGTGAAGAAGAGGAAGAACGCGAATTAGATAAATTGGTAGACGCCAAGGTTGGGTGTAGCAGTACAAATAGCACGCCCTCTCTGCCGCCTTTCTTCCTCCTTTTTGCTTTCTTCTTTCTGCGAGTTCGACGCTCCAAAGAAGGTTAAAAACGTCTTTCGAATCATTTAATAACATCGCAAGGACAGAAAGTCCTTCCATCGTTCAATTCCTCATGAGTTCTACGAAAGTAGTCGCGAGTTTAGATGTTCTGGAAACGAAACATACTAAACAGGCTTACGAATAAACCAAAACCCAAAAAGTAGAAACTAAAGGAGTCCGAATCAGAATCTGATGAGTGGCACCACACCCTTCAACGCGTTCTTCTCGTCGCCTCCAGCGAACGCTTCGCCCCTGGATCGTTCCCCACGGACTAACATCACGCCAAAGGTGGGTGACGCTCCCGTCCGTCGAAAGTATTAAACTCCATTACTATATCATCGATTACGAACGTGGTGATCACAGCCGATACGATGCACGTCCAGCTTCTTGAGCCGATGAAGATAACTGGAATCGAGGCGAAAATCCTATTCTCCATCTTTTAGCGAAAGATCGGGGAGGCGAAGGGTCGGAAAGAAGACCTCGGGACTCAACATTGAGGCTTGGACATTTGGTTCTGTTGGTATAAATTCACACCCTCCTCACACTTCTACGGACTTTCATGAAAATCACCTTTATACTCTTCTGTTCTTTCATTCTTATCGGCGCTTGTGACAAACAAGAAAGTACAAGCAAGGGCGAGCCTGCGGTCAAAGCGCCGAAAGTAAAAATCGAACCTAAAAAAACTGTCGAAAAACCAGAAAAACCGAAAGCTGAAAACGCGATGGCTGAGGTGCATGCGGCCTTGCGCAACAACAAAAAGCTCTCTGCTATTCGCGCATACCGTAAAGTACATAAGCTCCCGCTTAACGTCGTAAAACTTGCCGTCGAGATTGAGCAAAGCGCCTTAGGTCTAAACTCTCTTAACGACGTGCAAAGTCTTGTTTGGCAAGGCAAGGAAGCAGAGGCCACGATGCTTTTACGAAAAATATTCCCAACCTTGACGGGCCTCACCGCACCGATGAAGCTAAAGAGTATGAAGGAGCGTGTTGGACCAGCGACCGAAAAGAATCTCGCGCTTCATATTAAAAATGGAAAAATGAGAGAGGCCATTCTCATCACGCACTACTTACATCCTGAAACTAAAATCCCAGAAATGTATGAAAGTTACCTAAAAAAAATGTCTAAAAAACCTTAGACACATGTTGAAATCAACGAGGTTATCCGTGTGGCTGCTCACCCTTTAGGACAATACGATAAAGGGCCGGAATGACGAGAAGGGTTAAAAGCGTCGCGCTCAACAAACCCGAAATGACCGTAATCGCCAAAGGCTGTCGCAATTCTGCGCCCTCCCCTAAACCAAATGCCATCGGAATCAGTCCAAGAACAGTTGTCAGGGTGGTGATCAAAACAGGACGCAAACGAGCAGAACACGCAACGAGAATTGCCTCGTCAAGTTCCTCGTATTTGACACGCATTTGATTGATATAGTCCACCAACACGATCGCATTGTTAACAACGATTCCAGCCAACATGATAAGCCCGACAAAGACAAGAACACTGATGTGGGTTTTCGTTAATTCAAGCGCCAATACAACACCGCTTATCGCCAAGGGAATCGACAATAAAATCACAAAGGGTCCTCGAAAACTCTCAAACTTACTCGCCAACACGATATATACCAAAAACACGGCTAGTAAAAACGCATACAATAAATTTTCTAGTGCCTTGTCTGTCATTCCCGATTGTCCGCCGACAACGTAGGACATTCCCGGCGGCGGTGGGTTGGCGTCGAGAAGAGCGCTTATCTTTTTCGACGTTTCACTAAGAGAACTTAGTGCAACGTCGGCACTAAGAACCGCAACACGACGCCCGGAAATATGGCGAATTTCACTGGGACCTTTGGCAATCGATATCGTCGAAATCACCCCTAACTCCACATCAGCATTATCAACCCCCCCCGGTCGAATCACCAAGCGACGCAGACCATCAACATCCTGAAGAAAACGCGGGTCT
>JALSKP010000112.1 GCA_026988815.1 Myxococcales bacterium
GGAGTGAAGAGAAGTCCCCTCTACCGCTGGGAGAGGGCGCTCTGAGGATGTGCGTTAGCACTTCCGAGGAAGTACTCTTGGGGTGCTAGGGTCATTTGCGCAGCTCTGCTGTAGAGGGTCGTCAACGAAAGCAAGTTCTCTCAAAATCCCGCTGTTCTGGATCACACTTCCCCAGCCCGGCATCTGCATTGACTAGAAAGATTTGTGGAATTTATACCTGCTACCTAAAAAAGGAGTAATCCGATTGTGAATCATTTGGAAGCGCTCAGAGGGAAAATAAGCGTGAAGGTGGCCCCATCATCTGACTCAACAAAAATATCCCCACCCATTGCGGTCATCATTTGATGGACAATCGCCAGACCCAAACCCGTGCCCTGGCCAGGCTCTTTGGTTGTAAAGAAAGGATCAAAAATTTTGTCGAGATTATCGGCGTGAATGCCTTCTCCATTATCGCGAACACTGAAGTTAGAAAATCCATTTTTCTCAATGACGCTGAAGCTGATTTTTCTTTCACGCTGCTCGTCTGAAAAAGCGTCGATCGCATTCATTATTAAATTTAATAAAATCTGTACGACTTGGGAGGGCACCGCTTGGACGCGCTTTGCTTTCTCCATTTGAACATCAAAGGTGACTTGTTTGGATTTTGGCATGGCCTTGGCGAGTTCCAAGGCTTGGTCCAGACAACTCTCTAAAGAGGTGGACTCAAGTTGACCTCCATCCTGACGGCTGTAGTCCAGTAGGCCGCGAATAATAATGCGAATGCGTTCAAGTTGGGTGGCCACACGATGGATGACATCTTTTTGGTCGTCCTCATCAAGACCGTCGTCGAGCAACTCGACGTATCCAGAAACGGCGGCAAGCGGATTTCCAATTTCGTGCGCAATACCCGCCGCAAGCTGCCCAATACTTGCAAGTTTTTCAGAACGAACGAGAGAAATTTGTGTGGATTGCAGGGAGTCGTTTGCGCTTTCTAGTTCGCGGAGGCGTGACTCAAGGGTGTGTTGGTAGGCGTCCAATGCGGCAAACATCTCGTTAAAACTAAGTGCAACAGCCCCGAACTCGTCTTTTTTTTCTGTTTGAATGGGAAGCGTGAAGTCGCCAGCGGCGGCTCTTACTGCGGCCAACTGAATGGCGCGCAGCGGCGCCATCACGAGGAAACCAAACCAGGTATGAAGGGCGATGAGGAGGCACAATCCAAGCGATAGAAAAACCAGTACACTAAAATAATAATGCTCTTTGGAGGGATTGGTGTAGCCTATCTCGATCACAAAATCTTGGTATTTTCCCGTGATTTTTTCGCCTTGATACGCTTCTTTCTTCCAAACAAACTTTCCACCGCGTGAAACAGAAACGAGATCTTTTGGCTCGTTTTCAAAACGGAGTTCACTCCTCTGGCTCATGGATTTTGCCCAGGCGGATGCGAAACGTCGGGTATCACTTCGGTGATTGTTCTCTAGTGTGGATTGAAAAAAGAAAAACGAAAGGGCGACAAAGATGAGGACAGCCACCGATGCGATGCGTAAAAATGTACCGCGTAAACCTGAAAATTGTTCGAAATTTTTGGCGGCTTCTCGTTTCATAAATAGAGAAGAAGCATATTTATATCTTGGGGGAGAAGATGTCCAAAAAGCATGAACTCAGCGCCGGCCAGGGCAAGGAAGGGACCAAAGGGAATGGCTGCCATACCAAATCCACCGTCTTCTTCTTCGCCGTCTATTGATTCACTGTCTTTTCGAATAGCGTCATCCTGGTCTTCTTCATCTGCGAAAACCTCGTCGATATTTCGGAGGAAATTCGGCTTGATAAGATAAGCTATACCAGCGGCGATCAAGCCTTGCATACTCGCTGCAAATAGAATGAAAATGAGCGCAGGCCATCCTAACCACGCGCCGAGCATGGCCATAAGGGTGACATCACCACCGCCCATGCCTTGGATTTTTCGAACGCTAAAATAAAGTTGGATGACGAGAATGATGAAGAGCCCACCGACGAGCCAACCGAGGATCGACACGCCTGGGCTTACCGGGGGCCAGATGCGTTGGTAGTGCGGACCAAAGAGGGCTTTGAGAATCCAAGGCGAGGCCAGACCGAGCGCCATGCCGGGAAAAGTGAGCTCGTGGGGGATGATTAAATGCTCAAGATCAATGGCCGTAATGGCGATAAGTAGGACGAAGAAGGCAAATCTTAACGCGACCAAAGCAACGACAGGCCAGATAGGAAACTGATGTCCGTCGAGTAAAGGCGAGGCGTGTTTCCACCATAAGCCGATGGCGACCAATCCAACAAAAAGCTCTACCGCTGGATAGCGAAAGGAGTAGCTCGCCTTGCAGGTCCTACATTTTCCTCGGAGTAAAAACCAAGAAAGAATGGGGATGTTATCGTAAAATCGAATGGGCGTTTCACACACGCCACATCGACTCGGCGGACTAGCCAAGGACATGTCGAGTGGGAGTCGGTAGATTACAACGTTTAAGAAACTACCAATACTACTCCCGACCAAAAACGAAACCACCGCTCCGTACCAGAATAAAACCACTGGAGTCATTTCTTCTTCTCTCTATAACCACGACCAAAAAAAACGAAATGCGAAAAAATAATAGCCGACCCTAGCATGGTAAAAATCGCGCTAATCCACAATGAAAAAACAGGGTCTCGCAAGATGAGTCCATCCGGTCCAGGGGTATACTGGATTTTTGCCTTATCAAAACAAAAATAAGCAATGACCGCCGAAAGGCAGAAGATCGAAAAAGCGGAGAACCACCATAAGAGGCCACGCCTATATTTGTAGGCGATGCCATAAAACCAAACCCATATATACAAAACGAACCAAACTGTGCCAATGGACCAGGATGTCCACTCGGGACTCGTCAATGAGAAGAGGACAGCGATAAGGCCGGCGATGATGATGGCGATGGTGGCACTGAGTATAAAAAGATTCAGGGGTAGACGCCCTCTTAATATCCGTGCTTGAGGCTGGCTTGAGGATGCATCGGCGCTTCCTAAAACGACGATAGGCAATTCTTGAGAGGTCTGTGCGCCGACCTCGCTCTCTAGCGGAAGAGGGATTTGCGGATGTTCTGTTTCTTCTTTCAAATGTTTTGATCGTGGTGACGTGCAATCCTACGATAAAAATCCATCGATTTCGAGGTTGAATAGAAGGGGGGTAAAAAAGGGCTGGGAGTCATAAATAGTGTTTGCAGAAATTGACTCAGGGCCAAAATTATTTTTTATCGATGAGTTGGGTGCAAGCAGAAACGAAACCTTCAAGATTCGGATTTTTTAGTTCACCAAAATTTTCATGGGTGCCTTTTGCGGTCCAGGCGCAGTGAATCGAAAGGTCAGCTGCCTCCTCAGAGAGCCCTTTCCCAAATTCCAAAGTATAGTAAAAATGCTTACGACCATCGCTGGCCATTAAAATGAAATGAACTTCGGTAACTTCGATTGCCTCCGGGAGGCCAAGGATAAAAAGATTAAACTTTTTGTGGCGTTTTTTTTCGTAAGTGAGTTCATAATCGAGCCGTTGGTTTTGCTCGCAACGCTCGGCTGTTTTGGACCAAAGATAGTGGAGGAAAAGCTTGCCATCTTCGTCGAGGAGCTTCAAAAAGTGAGCGCTATTGTTAAAAAAATGCGCGGGAAGATCTTGGTGGGCGAATTGATAGTGGTGTGGTCTGGCCATTTACTTCTTTCGCTCTCTAAAGAATAACTTAATCTTTGAACCGCCTCTGACGCGAACGATTTTCTTTTCTGAAAGTTCTCCAGAGTCTTTGTACTTTACCTGAATCTCGTGTCGTCCATTTTCCATTTCAATGGTGCCTGGTGTGCTCTCGCTTTTTTCAACCCCATCGACAATAATCGTTCCTTTGGGCTTGCCATACACGGTTACTTTTCCAGGTGCTTTTTTATCGTTTGTTTTCTCTTTTTTCTCCGCTTTTTTCTCAACTTTTCCGATCTTCTTGGGATACTTCTTCGGTGCCGAACCTGCACCATTGCTTGAGACGAACAGGATTCTCGTCTCATTTGGTTTCAAAAATATCTCATAATATTTCGCTTTATCGCCAAATTTTACTTCCACACTATAGGGGCCGCCAGCTGGAAGAATCATTCCTCCTTCTTCTCCTTGGGGCGTGTATTCAGGGTAGGCGATGCCGTTAATCGTCGCGTCGGCCTCGTCAAAGTTAGCCACAATTTCGATGACGGCGGGGTGGTAGGTGATCTGTTTTGGAGCTTTGGCAACGACGAT
>JALSKP010000113.1 GCA_026988815.1 Myxococcales bacterium
GTTCTGGCGCTTTAACGCCGTGATGATGTCCTTTGGTTCCTTCTTTTAGAAAGGGGTCGTTCATCGGAACGATATTCTCTTTCGTAAGTACGTTGAATACGACGTAGAGAAATCCACCAAAGAAGCCAAAAGCAATTAGAAATTCAATGACCATATGTAAAAACGACGGATCCGCGGCAAATTTGCCAACTTCGTGTGTCGTTGGAGCAACCCAATACCAAACTTCGTAGAGTTGAAGAAGGAGAAGGCCGAAGGCAACTGAACGAAGGATGTTCATCTTGTTCATCTTATTCTTCTGAGGAAGAAGGACGAAGAAAGGAATGATGAATTTGCAGACCGGAAGGACCATCGTAAATGTTTCCCATCCCGTTTTTGTATCGCCAACGTAACCGCGGGCAAGATACCAGGTCGCTTCCTCAGGAATGTTTGCATACCAAATCAGTAAGTACTGACAAAAAGCGATGTAGGCGTAAAAAACCGTGAAACCAAAGAGGAGTTGCCCGAGATCGTGAACCTGTCGCTCGCCAGCAAAGTCGCCGAAGGCGCCTTGTTGCATTGCAAAAAGGAGGACGATAACAACAAATGCTAAGGTAGACTGAAACATCCCCGAAAATGCGTAGACGCTGAACATCGTTGAAAACCAATGGGGATCAAGTCCCATAATTAGATACCAAGCCATGAACGAAAATGTAAAAATAAAAGATAGAATAAAGGCAATACTATAAACCTGACTCATCATGGTCGCACGTTGTGAAGGCTTACTATCTTGCGCGATAGATTCCTTTCGCAACAAATGATAGGAAATAATCACAGCGATAAAACCCGTCACGGTGAATCCGAGGAAGGTCGTTTTTTCAAACCAAGCAGCCTTTTTAATCAAAATAGGATCATTGAGAACATAGTTCATATCCCACCAAGAGTAGAGTTCCGCTCCGCCAACTAAAAGAAGGCCGAGAAAGAGAATAAAGGAAGGAAGAATGAATTTTCCGGGTGCTTCAAAAAGCCTGCGAATCGGCATACTCCAAGCAGCTTGTGTAAGGTGCTGGGTTGACAGAATGAATGGACCGCCCACGGCGAGTGAAAATGTAAACCAAAAGCCGATTAAGTATCCATTCCAAGCTGCATGTTTTTGGCCTATGAAAAGCGCAACAACGAACGCAATAATACCAATAACAGCCATTCCAATAAAAAGACCTTTTAAGCTTGAAGGGAATTCAAATTTCTTAGGTTCTACCATCTTATGTTCGTGTGACATATTTTTCCTATAGGTCCTGAGTACGTTCGAGATCTTCGGGCTCTGGATATTCAGCGCGTTGAAGTGCTCTTACATAATTGACTACCGACCAACGTTCCATGGGTGTTAATTGACTTTTGTAGGACCACATCCTTCCCTTGCCGTTGGAAATGACATGATAAATTTGGCCATCTTTCCATCCTCGTATTTTCGAGGACGCCAAACTTGGCGGCTTCGGATATTTAGGGATAATGTACCCACCGCCTAAACCTTTTGCACCGTGGCAGACGATACATGTCGTCTCATACATCATTTGGCCGTATTTTAATGATTGCTCATCGATGGCTACAGGGTTTTTCAAAGTTGCCGAAGCTGTAAGTTCAGATACCTCGAAGGGGTAAACCCTTTCTTCGATCGAGACTGAGCCGGCTGGCGGAACTTTCATTCCTTTCTCTTGATCTTCCCGCGCGGGTGAATCTTGCATCGCATAAAATGCGTATTGCACAGGGTTGAGTTCTCCCCAGGGTTGTTCACCGGCCGGAACACCCAACTCTGGCCACCATTCCAAGCATCCCGTCGAAGGGAGGGCAAATAAAACAATTAATAATGCGAGACCTGAATTTTTCATTTATGTCCCTCTCTTACAGCACGAATTTTGTGCGGATTGAGTTTTCTCATAAAAGTAATAACGTCTTCAATGTCAAACGATTCGTCATCGGCCGAAATCCACAAAACGAATTGATCGTTGGTGATATCTTTGTCGATGATAAAGGGCTTTCTAAAACATCCTGCGGCGGCGAGCATCACAAATGCTGTTGTAACCCCTGCAAAAAGAACCGTAAGTTCGAATAAAATGGGAACAAAACTTGGCCACGCGATGAAAGGACGACCACCGAAAACCATTGGCCAATCGAATCCCATAATGCCAAATTGTAATCCAAAGGCAGTTGCGAAACCCGTTGAACCTGCGGCGAAAGTCACCCAAGGAATCCAAGATCGTTCAAGCCCCATCGCCTCATCCATTCCGTGGACCGGAAAAGGAGAGTAGGCATCAAACTTTTCATAATCGGAGTCTCTTGTTTGCTCGGCTGCGTACATCAGATGATCGGGATGATTGAAGTAAGCGGCGATGCCTTTAACTTCTCCGTCTTCTTGGAGACGAATCTCGTGCTCATCACCGAAGACCTCGCTAATTGCGCTTTCTGCAGTGTGTTTTGCATCGTCTAGGCTCTCTTTTACGTCCTCGACAAGGTCTTCCACCTTTTCTTTAACATCTTCGACTTTGTCTTTCACATCGTCGACGATATCTTCTACTACGTCTTCCACTTTCTCGGCGATACCTTCGTTGAACTCAGAACTCTGGTCTGACGAAGAACTTGATGCCTTGCTAAGGGATGCCTCAGATGTTTCATTGGACGCGTCTTCGGAATCATCGGCCTTCGATTCCGTTTTCTTTGATTTATCTTCGCTCATACTTCTGTCTCCCTCGCTGCCTTATCCGGATCCATGAACGCTTTTACTTCGAACATACAAATGGTCGGAAGTACGCGGCAAAAGATGAGGAATAAGGACATAAAGAATCCTGCCGACCCGATGGTTAGTGCCCAATCGGCAAATTGAAAATTGTACATTCCCCACGAACTTGGTAAATAATCGCGGTGAAGAGAGGTGACAACAATCACATATCTTTCAAACCACATCCCTAAGTTCACGAAGAGTGTAATAACAAAAAGTATTGGAATTGAGCGTCGAATCGCTTTAAACCAAAGCAATTGCGGGATGGCCATATTACAGGTGTACATGATCCAACCGGCCCACCAGTAGGGACCAAAGAGGCGATTCGAAAAATGGAATCTCTCGCCTTCCACGCCCGAATAATAAGCGATGATAAACTCTGTAAGGTAGGCAGTACCGACCACAAAAGAGGTTAGGAGAACAACTTTGGCCATCGATTCAAGATGGTTTACCGTAATATAATCCTCAAGTGCGAACACTTTCCTCATAATGATGGTCAAGGTGAGCACCATTCCGAAGCCTGAGAAAATCGCGCCTGCAACAAAGTAAGGAGGGAAAATCGTAGTGTGCCAACCGGGGATGACAGAAACCGCGAAATCAAAAGAAACGATCGTGTGAACAGAAAGAACCAGGGGCGTCGCAAGACCAGCCAACATAAGGTATGCCGTCTCGTAATGGCGCCAACCACGATTCTTACCAACCCAACCCAGGGACATTAAGCCATAAATCTTTTTACGAATGGGATGAACAGCGCGGTCACGAATGGTCGCAATGTCGGGAACCAAACCAACGTACCAGAATACAATTGAAATCGTACCGTAGGTCGAAACCGCAAACACATCCCAAAGAAGGGGCGAGTTGAAGTTAATCCATAGCGGCCCCCGGCCGTTCGGAATGGGTAACAGCCAGTAGGCCGCATACCACGGTCGTCCGGTATGCATCAGCGGGAACACCAATGCCGTCATCACCGCAAAGACGGTCATCGCCTCCGCGGAACGATTGATTGCCGTCCTCCAATTCTGACGAAAAAGAAAAAGGATTGCTGAAATCAACGTTCCAGCGTGTCCAATACCTATCCAAAAAACGAAATTGATGATGAAAACGCCCCATCCTACCGGATGGTTGATTCCCGTGACACCAACGCCAACGAAAACTTCAGAAGCAAGTCCGAAGAAGAAGAGGTTTGCAAGCGCGAAAGAAATAAGAAAAGCGCCCCACCATAATTTTGTGGGTTTTCTTTCCGTATGACACGCGACGTCGTTATTGACGTCGGCCCACTTCTTTCCACCCGTTACGAGGGTTTCGCGAACCATATTGGGACCACCAAGGGGGCCCCCATGTTCTTCAAATTCGGGATGTCCGATTTGTTCAGGTCTAATTGCCGTACTCACTAGCAGCTCCTAACCGTGATCCGATGCGTGGGTCTTGTCTCCATGACCATCGCTATTCTTATTGTGTCCTTCATCTTGCTTTTTGTGTTCTTTATGA
>JALSKP010000114.1 GCA_026988815.1 Myxococcales bacterium
CGCAATTCCTCCGGCGCTTGGAATTTGAGCAAATAAACGTGCGAGGAAGTACTGAATTTCGGTTTGGGTTGGATCGAGTTCAAGAACGGCTTTACACGCGGCGATGGCTTCCAAAGGAAGGCCTTCTTTGGCCAATAATTTCGACGCGGTCACGTATTCATCCACGGCGTGCGAGACCTTCCCGAGTTCACGAAAAATCGCGGCTAAACGCAGTCGAGCTTCGATATTTTCTGGATCGCTCGTGAGAACTTTTTGGTAGTACTTTAGGTACTTACGAAGTTTCTCAGAAGACATGAAGCAAATCCCGGATGAAGAACGCAAAGAAGATAAATAAAAAAAAAGCGAGCCTATTTTGCTCGCGTTCATCGGTAATGTCAATCGTTCTCAGTCGATGATCTTTTTGATCGCTGAGCGAATGATAACCACGCCACCTTTTGGACCTGGTACAGACCCCTTGATGAGAATCGCGTTGTCTTCTGCGAGGATTTCAACAACGGTGAGATTCTGAACGGTGACTCTTGCGTTACCGTGCTGACCGGCCATTTTCTGTCCAGGGAAGACGCGTGCAGGATAAGCGGAACAACCAATCGATCCACCATGACGGAAGAATTCGTGAACACCGTGACTAGCCTTGGTACCGCGGAAGTTGTGACGCTTCATCACACCCGTAAAACCAGATCCTTTCGATGTTCCAGTTACGTCAACATAATCACCAGGAGTGAAAACATCAGGACCAATAATCTGTCCCACTTCGAATTTCTCCAAGTCACTTTCAGCAACACGAAATTCTTTGATCATCGTGTGTGGCTCAAGTCCTTGCTTAAGAAAAACGCCAGCTTCGGGCTTGCTCAATCTCCAACGTGGCTCGCAGCCTTCTTTTTCGAATTTATGAGCAGGATTGTATCCGACTTTAACCGCCGCATACCCATCCTTACCGTTTTCACTTTTCGTTCCAAGAACAACATTGTTATCAACCTTAACAACGGTAACCGGAATACGGTCGCCGTTCTCGTCAAAAACTTGCGTCATCCCAATTTTTTTACCAATTATCGAATTTCTCATCGTAGCCTCCTTAAAAGTATCACCCCACAACGTTCATTTGGAAATCAAAGAGGAACGCGAGAATTCTGGGGGCGAAGCCAAATCGGTGGCCCAAATACCTCTGTTTACCATCAAGGTCAAGGAGAGCAACAATATTAGCGTTTTACTGGCTTTCGAAAAAATGATAACCAAAAAATGTCAAAGTATGACTCTTCCACTGCATGAGAAGAGTAGTATCGCGATTAGAAAAAACGCAGGTTTCAGCATTCATCTTCTTCATTTTCGGATAAAAAAAACTGAATTCAGGCACCAATTCGCGAACGACAAAATTCAGCGATTAGGGCATAGCAACAATATCTATCTCGTTTTTAGTTTGCATTTCTACATTACTTCCCCAACAAACGATCTTTCCATCTGAACGCAAAGCGCAAGAATGATCAACCCCCGCTGCAACTTTGGTATAGAAACCTGTTGTAGGCGGTGTGGATTGCCCATTGCTATCTTTTCCCCAACAACTCAACGTACCTGCGATTGAAACCGCACAATTGTGTTTATCGCCTGCGCTAATTTCGGTGAAGCTTCCTCCGGGTTGGTTAGAAACTTGGTTGTCGCCATCGAGCCCCCAGCAAAGAATCGAACTTGTGGCTGATTGAATCGCGCAAGAATGTTTACCGCCTGCGACAACTTTACTCGCAACGAGACTTGGTGGCACCAAGGTCCGGTTGTCGTTACTTTTACCCCAACACACCACGTTGGTTTGAACAACGTTGACCGCAGAGATCGCGCAACTGTGGTCTTTTCCTACGCCGATATCAAGGTACTCCCCGCGTAGTCTGGCAGGTAAATAAGGAGGTGTTTTAAGATCCGGCGCTTGACCATTTGAGTCGTTTCCCCAGCACACGATATTTCCTCCCCCTGCGGGGAAAGTCGTCGCCAGAGCGCAACTATGTTTTCCTCCCGCACCAATTCTCTTGACCGAGAAAGCTGGCGCACCTGTCGATTGGCCATCTCCATTGCGCCCCCAGCAGGTCGCGATTCCAGCTGCGTCGATACCGCAGGTGTGATCATAACCTGCACTGATGGCAACGAAATCAGGTAAAGTATTGGATGGAGGCGTCCAATTCCCGGCTCCATTTCCCCAACATTGTGTTTTATGATTTGATGTCAAACCACAGGAATATTTGTCGCCGACGCTCACGTCGATAAAGATGACATTTTGTTGGCACCCCGCGGTATCTACACCTAAGCAATCAGCATTACACGAAACTGTTCCTGAAAACCCAACGCCAAGTTCGGCTTCGCAAGTTGTATTTTTCGCCACACCATCGCAGACTTCCCCGTTGTTTATTGTTCCGTCTCCGCAGTAGTTAAGAACACAGGCGTTATTGCATCCATCAAGATCATCCTGATTCCCGTCATCGCAGGCTTCGCCGTTGTTTTTTATCCCGTCTCCGCAGAAGTTAAGGACACAGGCATTATTGCATCCATCAAGATCATCCTGATTCCCGTCATCGCAGGCTTCGCCGTTGTTTTTTATCCCGTCTCCGCAGAAGTTAAGGACACAGGCGTTATTGCATCCATCAAGATCATCCTGATTCCCGTCATCGCAGGCTTCGCCGTTGTTTATCATTCCGTCGCCACATCCAGCGGGAATGCATGCGTTGCTACACGAATCGAGATCGTTATTGTTTCCATCATCGCAACCCTCGGCATTATTCTTCACACCATCGCCGCAAAAGTTGGTGATACATGCGTTGTTACAGGCATCGAGGTCGTTTATATTTCCATCATCACATTGCTCACCGTTATTTATCACGGCATCGCCACAAAAATTAACAACGCAAGTGTTGCTGCATCCGTCGAGATCATCCATATTTCCATCGTCGCATTCTTCGCCCATCTCGACAGCATTATTTCCGCAAAGCGGGGCTCCGCTATCCATTTTTCCGCCGTCACTTCCTCCGTCACTTCCTCCGTCATCGGGTAAACCACCATCAGGAGCGTCACTTTTAATGGTCATATCGGGTTGGACTTTCTGGTCATTTACCCAAATACCATCTAGACAAGTCAGGTCCCCTTTTTTCTGATCGCCTTCACATACAAATTCGCTTGGAACAAATGTACAAGAGGAGAATAGGACAGCAAATGCCATCGTTAGTGCTAGTTTCATTAATTTACCTCGTAAGTGACTTGGATAAAACTTACCTGGTTTTCGAGTTTGATCCAAAGATTCACCCCTTTTTATTCGCTTTTTTCCGGGTAAAGACGCTCTTGGGGAAAATTCACGCCTATCACGGCTAACTTTCGCTCAACCGTATTTTCCGTCAGCGCGGACCTTCACCAACATAGGGGCGTAGATGACGAATAGAATTAAAAAAGCAATCATCCACAAAACTTGAGAGAGGCCAATAAGCTGCAAGTAATACTCCTTCAGAAAAAGAGGAAGGAGTACCCGTGTCGTTGCGCCTAAAAAAAGAATACCAAAGGCGAAGGGCAGGATTGCTGGAGGGTGATAAACGCTATTGCCAGTATGACCTAAGGAAACCCTGGCAATCATACCCGCGATAATCAACCCAATACCACCGTAGGAGAACGCGTGAACCGACAAAAAAGGAGATATTTGAAAGAAGGAGCTCAGGGCGCGGAGCAAAAACCCAATCACAAACCAAACATAGGCGAGATATAAAACCCAGACGAGAGGAATTTTCCAGATATCTTTATGATACCATCCCACCAAACGCGCAGAAACCAAAAGAGCGAGCATCATCGCAGTTAAGGACCCCGCCCAAAGGCGTGGGAAAAAAATCTCCGATATCGCAAAAGCAAGGAAAATCCACCAAATACTCTTATCCACAATTGCATAATTTTTAACCTCAAATCCGTTGAGTGCTTTTCGAAAAAAGAAAGGAATAACCCGTCGACCAAGATGAAACACAACGGCGATAACCACATAAAAACCAATATAGAGTCCCCAGTGAATGCCTTTATCAATCACCCTAAAGAGTCCTAAATAGTATAAAAGGTTACCAATAAAGAGAGCCACAAAAGCGACAATAAAAGACGCATTTTTCCACAATTTCTTTTTCACGACAGGTGCCGCATAGGCCAGCCCGACTAAAAGAATAAAACTACAATCAAGGAAGGCCAGCAGCCCAATCGCCCAACTCGCATCCACGAGGGGTAGAGCTCTTGA
>JALSKP010000115.1 GCA_026988815.1 Myxococcales bacterium
TGTTTGGGGTTTTCCAACTTATCTTTTGATGTGAGCCAATACCGTGTTTTGTGGGGTCTAAGATCAACCTCCTTTTAAAAAACGATCTACCTGTCTAGGTGAGATCGATTCAACAATACCTCGTTTGGCTGCTTCTCTTGCCAGTTCTGGCGGTGTCCAATGACTTACCGGCAATCCACTATCCTCGGGCTTTTCACAGGCAAGCGAAATGATTTGTGCCACTTGAACAGGAGAAAATTTTGTAATGCTTCAACACCTTGCTTTACTGCCCATTGCTCCCAAGAGTTCCAATCCATTTTGTAGGCTCGTTTGGTCTCCTTGCTCCAAACGACATGTTCAACAATTTCTTTCAATGAAGATTCCTAGGTTATGATAACTCTTCCACAAAATCCAAACTTATTATGAGGAGTCCATCAAACAATGCAACAACGAAATATGAAACCTCCTCTCCAATAGATTAGCTTCAAAACGAGGTGATTAGAGATTGTTGGGAGCTAGCCGGCTGGCTTGAAAATGGGTAAACGGAATAGTTATCATACCTAGGGTTTGTCCTAAAAAAAGGGAGGAAAGTTGGCGGCCCGTGGTCTTCGATCGATTATATTAAGAAGCTTACGTGAAGCGCCTCCCAGCTTCTTTTTCCCTTGTTCCCATTGCCTGGAATAACATTGAACATGCCAACGCGGATTGGCTTGGCCTAGGCTACATCCCTTTCTTAGGGGATACTATTTCCTTTGGCGTATGTATACTCCTCGACCTCTGGAAGGCAAAAGAAAACCCCAGATAAATCTGAGGCGCTCTTCGGCCCGCATGTAGTCAAAGGACATAGACCTGACTAACGGGAAGGGGGTATATGTCACCCGTGGACCTGATTACATAATATTCACAAACGCGGGAAGTTCAAGAGTCGCCCAGATTATATTATAAAACCCTGGCCTTTCTAAGAACGGTTTCGTTTGAACCTGATCAATCAGTTCCTAGATCGCTCTCAAATGTGGGACCGGAATCATACCCCATGTCAGATACGGAAACGGAAATTTCACCACTTTGACAATCAGTATTCGCATCACACTGTTGGCTAGGAACGCAAATAGCCCCAGTACATGTGTCGCAAATCTCAGCCGCGTTGATAGAACAAGATTCATTCGTTCGACAGTCGGCACCCGATTGGCATGCGGTAACTCCGGCATCAATACAAAATTTGTTAAAACAAATATCTCTTTCGTTGGTGCAATCCGATTTTTTTTCGCATTTTTCCATGAAAGAATTAGATGAGCCAACCTCCCCCGCATTTAAATCGGTTCGATCGCTGCTTTTTTCAAAACAAGCGAAAGAACTGAACGCTAGAATTACGATTATTGCATATTTCATTATTTTTCACCTACTTCAATTTTAGACTCAGATCGCACCGAACTCTTACTTTTACCTTTTCTAGGCATATTTTCGCTATCGGGCCTTACGTCTAAACAGTCTCCCTTTAGGAAGTGAGCTTTGAATTCTGTTCGGTTTAATTTGGTCCCTGTATTAAACATATGGTCGTTTTTAAAAACACCATTTACTTCCTCAAATTTACTATCATGTGCGATGAATAGGCTACCCGCCGATGCTCTACCACCTGATATTGTGTTGGGAAACATTGCATACGTCCTTCCTAAATGAATATCAAAATCAGCACTCGTAACCTGTCCTGAAGCTGTTTCACCACCTTCCGTCTGTAGCTCAAAACTCTCAGGTGACCGTTTATCGAAGGCTAATTCTCGTTTGAAGGAAACAACAGAAAAGGGAACTTCAATCCCAAACTTATTCTTGGTCACTGTCGTCTCAATTCGTTCGACAAAGTAAACGCCTCCAAACGCAGCCTCGTCATAAATTTCACACAGTCCTCTCCCCATACTGGCAGAGTGAGCACCAACTAGATGGTCAACGGAGTGCTTCGAACTGGGCTCTTTCAGTGACTTCGGTTGCAATTGCTCGGACTCCGCTTGCGCGCATCCAGAAAAGATAAAGAATAATATTATAAGTTTAGTTTTCATGATCAATCCACGTAAAATAGGTAAGCGTTATAGTAATCGTGTGCTGCAGCTATCGAGCCTGGATGCTCGGCGGATTCTCCCACAGAAGCTGTCGACCCTGTAGGAGGATTGGATGAGCTAAATTTAGTGTACATGCTGCCCCAACCTTTCGATTTCCAATCCCCGCTTGACTTATAAGACCAGCCTGTAAGCCATTTGTTACCAAGTTTAGCTCCAACAGACACTTCTCGTTGGATAAAGTTCTGATATTCGGTGTAGGAGCCAAGTGAAATGACGCCTGCACTGTTAAATGTAACCTTTCTCGCAACAACGTTTGGGCTGAAATCACTGCCTCTAACATATGTTAGGACGCACTCCCCTCCGTAATGACAAGCAAGTCCAGGAGTTGCGTTGGTGAAACGCCCCAATACCTTTGGTGTTGCCCAAAAGCTTCCGTCTGACGAAGTGCTATACATCATGCGATTCGTGTTTTCTTCGATAATTGGGTCATAATCCGACCAAACAATTATCCACTTTTGCCAGTGAGAATTCCAAGCGATCGCTGGAGAGATCATAGAACACATGTTGCTATACGAATACGTGGAGGCAGTAACGAACCCGTTCGTTGAACGATAGAACTTCATACCTGAACATCCGTTTCTCGCATATTCTGTTTTGAGCGGCAGCGCTGCGACAAAAGTGCCTGTGTTGTTTGACGCGATTGCGGGGGAATCCCAAGCGTATTCAGTATAGAAATTAGTATTCCAAGTTTTCGAATATGTCAGTGGGTAGTCTGCAGCGAAAAACTTTATCTTGGAAGGAGATACCGCATTTGGTTCGACCAGACCGGTGCCTATAACTTTTGAGGTTCCGAAAGCTTTTCCGATTGTAGCGCGAATCGGCCTAAAATAATTTGTATTAGATATAGAATGCCGCGGATTCCACGAGTCCGTTAGATCACTGTAGCTTCGCCAATACGATCGGAGCCCCATCGGTCTAAGTCCAGGATGTCTAACACGCACTCCCTTGATATCGTCACCGAAAAGATTTGCACCATTATTTCCCCTTTCAACGCCGCCATGCATCAGCCCACCGGCTGTCGTACTCGGAATATCGCGGAGCCCTAAAACGTGACCCCACTCATGGACCATTACATTCAATATATGCCATTCACCGGTTGGTTCGGTATTAGATGTAGCTGCCTCAAACTTTGCTGCGTTACCACCCCAGATACAAATATCCCATTCGACTAACACTCCGTTAACCACACGTTCAAACATCGTTGCTAAAGTACCTGGATTTGCGAAGTTGATACGACGACCGTGTTCTGACCGTCATAAACATTACAGCCTGCCGTTGTGGTGGTGCCCTGTAATCGATATCAAAATCGAGCCCTGTCTGTGTCGTCCATTTACTAAGGCCCGTCTGAACCCAATATCGGCCTTCGGCCTTTGTAAGAGACGACCCCTTTAAATTTGTTGTGAAACTAGTATCATTGATTTTGTATTTCACTCCGTTCGGATTGGTCCACGACATTTGAATATATGCGAAAGAGTTCGTTGAACCCATAAAAAAGAAAACGGCCAGAAAGACCAAAACGGTTCTTAATAAGAAACGAAATTTACCGAAACTTAACGACATTACACCCTCCAAATAAAAAAACATCCACGCATCGAAAAGAACAATACTTTTCAATATTCTTGTAAAAAACTCATTTCAGAGTCCTCCGGCTTAAGTTGTGAGAACGTTACAATTACAGTTACCTAAATTAATCTCAAGAAGATTTATTGTTTTTTTTCTTAATTTGAACAGGTGTTTTTTTCTAGAACCAACTTACATAAGCAGAAATCGTTATACTTTCATATAATGTAAATCCACCTCATTTGAATTCGTAAACTCGTATACAAATCGCAAGTCCATTTTATTTTTTACGCACCACTCAAACGCAGTCACAACCACCCTTTTCTCAAAGCATTTCATGGTTTCGCTTTCTATTTCTTTGACCGCTTCTAGCCCTCCTTCTCCTATAAAAGAAATCAGCCCTACCCTTCTCGATTCTACAAAGGTCCAATATGCATCTACTCGGTTCATTCTTAAAACTCCTTGATTGGTGTTCGCCGCCAGGGAACGCAGTTCCCGCGCAAACACCGGTAACTACCGGCCCATCTGCGTCTATTTGGTTCTGTCATACCCCCGAATGGTAG
>JALSKP010000116.1 GCA_026988815.1 Myxococcales bacterium
GATGGCCTCATCTAATACACCACTTTTACCTTCCACGGTTGGGACGATTACTTGTTCGGACGTGTTTTCGTCGATCAATAAGGCCTGCGTGCGCTTCCAAAAATACCAACCCACTCCCAGACCTCCTAGAAGCCCAAAAATTACGAAAAATAAATTAGCTATTATGCTCATCACATCTCCTGGAAATGAGGATTTGATTCATCCCATGGATAAATCTGCTAGCTTTCTCAATTACCTCCGCCTTTCATACGCAAAACCTTGAACAGAGATCAACACTCGGATTTATTTTTTCAATACCTTTGCGCCTAAACTTGTGTTGGGAAAACGAGAAGGGTTGTCTAGTATTAAAACGATGGAACAACTCACTACATACGAATTGCGAAATTTAGCCGCTGCGCATTTTTCGGCGCTCATCCAAACGCCAGGTATTGACCCCTTTTGTTCGTCCTTGGATTGGACCCTGCCAGCGCATGCAGCCTTCATTCCAGATCAGTCTATGTATTTACTAAAAGGAGAGCATGGGTTTGTGACCTTGGCAGGAGGTTTTAGTCCCGAAGTGGGTCGCTACCTCCAGCCCTTAGAAGCGGCTTGGCGCTTGGCCTCGCCTTTCGTGGGACGGGATATTGAAGACCTCGTTGATGAGTTCTTTATTCATCTAGACGACCCGCATTTCATTGATTGGGATTTGCTTTGTTTGTCCGGTATTCCCTTGGAAGGTCGATTATACGATAAGATTATCAAAACTTTTGTGCCCCATCACAAGGTTGGTCTGGGGGAAGAAACGCGGAGATTTATTGCCGATATTTCGAAAGGGAGGCAGGATTGGGCGAGCAAACGTTCGTCGAAATTTCGGGCAAATATGCGTCGTGTTCTGCAGAAGTCTAAGGAAGAAGATTTGCAATTTGAGTACCTTCAACCTGAAGAAATTCAGGTACAAAAATTGTATGAACGTATACTATCTATCGAATCCAAAAGTTGGAAAGGCATGTCGGGAACGGGGATCTTAGATGGCGCAATGAAAAAGTTTTATGAAAAGATGCTACCGCGCTTGGCCCGTCGAAACGCGTTGCGCGTTATCTTTGTCACGAAAGATAATAAAGACCTCGCCTTCGTTTTCGGTGGTCTTCTCGATAAAACCTATCGCGGTTTACAAATGAGTTACGATAACGACTATCGCCATTTATCCTTGGGCAATTTGGTTCAGTTCGAAATGATCGATTATTTATCTCAAGAAGGGATTAGAAATTATGATCTGGGGAGCGAACTAGAATACAAAACGCGTTGGTCAGATCGTATTCTTACAACGACGACATTTTGGATCTGGCGTTAGCGTTTAGAGGTCGATGGAAAGGGCACGGCACAAAATCCTGAACTTGGATTTTGAAAGATGAGCGCCGTTTTCATGTTTAGCGAAAATTTTTGAGGAAGAACTTTGCCACCGTGTTAGGTTCGTTTCAGGGCCGATAATAATGATTTCGTCTGAGAAAAGTTGCCAACCAAAACTAGCATCGTATTGATCGGTCCATCGTTGGAGATTGAAATCCTCATTTTTGTAAACAACCTTACCAATATTCACATTATTATCGATCTCGATAGCGATGTCCTCAATCTCCTCCACTCTTAGAGATGGCATGGGTAGAAAACGCCATCTTCGAAGAAAAGGGAATGCAACGACAAAAAGACCGACGCCTATCATGATGAGATTTAAGAAGGGAATATTTTGCTGCACAATGATCGGGGGATTGAGTATTTTAAGTGCAACAAAAGCACAAAGAATAAGGAGCGGAATGAACCAGAGAAGCACTTCGAATAAAGGGACGGGGTCTACTTTTTGGGTGGTACGTTCTGCATTAAATTGTTCAACGAGTTCAGAAATTTCTGATAGGCCAGTGAGATCAATTTTTTCAGGACTTTCTTCGCTGGCTTTGGGTTGAAGGTCTTCTTCTGAAATTTCAGAAATTTCAGAAATTTCAGAAATCTCGGAAAGATGGCGTTCCAACTCTATTGTTTCTCGCGTCTTGACCGCGCTTTGGACCTCTTCTTCATCACACTGATCTTGGGTTGAGGTGGCGTCAAAAATGACCTCTGTTTCTCGATTCATCTCAAAGGTAGAACGTGTTTCATCACGAATTGGAATGTCTTCAATTTCAAATGTTGGCGAGAGTTTGAGATTGAAAAGGGCCAGCGCATCTTCGCTCTGACGCATGATCCATCGAATATCGTCAACGCCGGCAATGATCAAATCCGTTCCCTCAAAAGCTAAGGATTCCAACTCCTCCCAAACCTGGGTTAGCACTTCGGCGTGTTCTCGATATGTTTCCCAAAGATTGGCAATTTCTACTTGGGCCGAGCGCCCTTGTTCGACACTTCCTTCGCCAACCAAATCCTTCAAAGCATTCTCGTCATTCTCGCGTTCGTCTCCTAAGCGATTCATGATTCTATCCAGATTTTCGCCGAGTTTTAACGTCGCATCAGAGGTCGTTCTCCTCGCCGAATTCACGAGATCCAGGAGTTCGCGCTCCACCTCAGCGCAACTTTTCCGGTACACAGCAACCTCCCTTTCGCTAAGTTGTTTTACGACAATATCACCAGGAAAACCAAGCCATTCTTCAACATGGTCCTCTATCGTTTGGGCAATAATGGCGACAGATCGCGGTCCCAGAAGGGCATCTTCAATATCATCAATTTTATAAAGAGAATGAATATCCTCGCTTTGCACCTCAGCCCAAGAAGGGATTCCCCGGAGCGCGTTTTTTAACCGCGATTCATAATGAGTGAGCGCGTTAATGAGAGCCTCTCGCAGATCGTCAAGGTCGTCACAAATCTCTGCCACGGCAGATTCAACTTGGATCGCTTTATCAGATAGGTCACTCATAAACTCAGCATCTCCAAAATGGGGCAAAGGGCAAGAAATTAGCCGAATTATTGAGTGTGTATTCAAGACCGTAGAAAGGCATGAGGCCCTCTCGAAATCGAGCAATGCGCGGAAACCCAACAAAGCGAAAAAGGTTTTTCATCTAATGTACCTGCGCGACCACAGAGGGTCGCGCCCTGGTCTCTTAAATTTATGTTAGGAAAAGGGAGGACACCTCACGATCGGCTCGTTCGCGCCCTGGTTTTTAAGAACCGTTTGTAGCTTGAGCGATCGTGAGGCTTCCACTTTTCGGTGATGCGTATAGTTGACTGAGTTTTAGGCTCGAGACCAGGTCGCAAAAAGAAAAGTGTGTCCTTTTTTGTAGCTTAAGGTGCTTAACATGTTGAATGGAAAAGTCATAGGGATTGATGTCGGAAAAGCAACGCTTGTTGTTGGCCAAAACGGAACGGATGAGACGAAAACCTTTTTTAATACTCCAAACGGGATTGGTAAACTCCTCAAGCATATTTCCCAATTTCACCCCGAAAAAGTCATCGTCGAAGCGTGCCATTATCAAAAGCTTGTGCATCGACTGCTGACTGAAAAAGGACTCAAGGTTCACGTCGCAAACCCGTTCCGAGCACGTGCGTTCGCAAACGCGTTTGGCGCGCATGGCAAAACAGATGCCGTCGATGCTCGAATGCTTGCCGAGTACGGAATCGCACTTCCAACGCTCCCCACACCCATTCCGAGCATTGATGAAGAAAGCGTTAAAGCCCTTCTTAAAAGGCGCAACGAGTTGATCCACAATCGCGCGAAAGAGAAAAACCGTAGGCATAAATCGCCAGAAATGGAAGCCTCTTATGTGCGATCGCTTGAGTTTATCGAATCAGAAATTAAGTATATCGATGCTCAGATTGACAAGATGCTTGAAAAAGACACGTTGAAAGCTATGTGTAGAAACGTGGAAATTCTTGAGAGCATTCGAGGTGTGGGTCGAACGAGTGCACTTAATTTCATTGTGTATCTTCCGGAGCTTGGCACGGTAAATCGACGCGAAATTGCAAGTTTGGCCGGTGTGGCGCCCCGAAATAATGACTCGGGAAATTTTAGTGGTAAGCGATTTGTTGGAGCGGGGAGGTCGAACGTAAAACACGCACTTTACATGTGCGTTCTTGCCGCGGTGCAGTTTAATGCCGAACTAAAACACTTTTACCAACACTTAAAAAACAAGGGCAAACACAATCTGATATGCCGAGTAGCTGTAATGAAAAAGCTTGTTGTTTTGATGAATACACTCATCGCTGAGCAGCGAAATTGGGAGCCAAGAATGGCGGAATAGCATAAGAATTCACA
>JALSKP010000117.1 GCA_026988815.1 Myxococcales bacterium
TCGATTTTGTTTGACGTGCCATCTTGCCTCCATAGATTTCCATTATGATCGACAATACAAAAATGTCGACAGCTATCAATAAGTTTGCCGACGTCATCTAGGAAGGCTCTCCTTTATACCAATATACCAAAAAAATCGCTAAAGATTCGATCTTCGTTTACACTTTTGCTATGACCGGTCTTCAGTATAAGGCCTTGAGTTTATCAGGGAGTTATACCTATTGTCTGTGGCTTCTTCGGAATCCCACCTTGGGCGAAAAAGGGCATTTATCGTATGAAATTTGTGTACTTAATATTTTTGGCTTTCATCGCGTTCTCCTGTGGCGACGACGTCGAGTCGGCTCAACCTTTTGAGCCTCGAACCACGCCGAGTCAACCAGGATGTTCGGGATGTATGGATGGCGATATCTGTGTTGATGGAAGCACAGAAATAGCTTGTGGAGGTGGCGGCCAAGCGTGCGTGAGTTGCGATGAAGGTATGATATGCGACGAAAACAACGTGTGTTCCATTCCTCCTGAATGTACCCCAGAAAATTGCCAAGGTTGCTGTTTTCCAAGCGGCATTTGCGAACAAGGTCGGAGCACCGAAGCATGCGGAAGCGGAGCACAAAGGTGTGAAACTTGCGAAGAAGAATGGACCTGCGAAAACAATGCTTGTGTGCCTCCACCCGAACTGTGCGGACCCGGCAATTGTGAAGGATGTTGTGATAGAGAGGGAGTCTGTCAGACCGGCGATGGGACCACCTTTTGTGGATTGTCGGGCTCCGTCTGTCAGGCATGCGAGGAAAGCGAAAGCTGCCTTGAGGGTATGTGTTCAGACGCTAATTCTTGCGCCGCATCTTGCGCAGGATGTTGCGTCGGCGAGACCTGTATCGAGGCGACGACGAATCAACAATGTGGAATCGACGGGGCAACTTGTAATGACTGTGGAACCCAAACTTGCGTTGGGGGCGGCTGTCAGGTCCCCTCGATCTATGACATCGAAATTGTTTCAACCATCGTTGCACCCACCAAACCAGATGGTTCAAGTTGGGACGCCTTAGATGATACACCCGAACAATATGTTCTCGCCGGCGCCATCGATCCCGTTATTGCCAATAAAGAGTATTCAGCCGGTACAAGCGAGGTTTCGGCGCTCAACGTGAGTTGGAATACGGTTCTGGATACCAACATGCCTTTGGCGGCATTACAAAACCGATTTATTATTGAGATGTGGGAGGGCGACACCTTCTCCGATGACGATGTGATTTGTGCTTTCGATAACATCCTTGTTGATCCAAATGTGCTCGCGGGAAATACAGTAACTTCAATTTGCGCAGAAGATGGACGTACGTCCATCATGTGGCGTCTAGTTGCTCAATAAAGAGATTTGAATGAATATTAGAAGTAAAGAGATTTGAATGAATATTAGAAGTAAGTTTGTTTGCTATGTTTGTGCTCTCAATTTTATTTTAGTAAGCGCGTTTAGTTCTTCGGCCTTCGCAGATGAACTTACGACTTTCTATAATTCCGACTTAATACAAGCCGGGAATATGTTTGACATCGTCGCGTTAAATGACGTCGTTGTTCGAAGTTTCGCAGGGAATTATTCCGTAGGTAATCACACCGTCGAGCTCTGGCATCGCCAAAGTCCCTACGCTGGTTTCGAATCAAGCTCGGCCGGATGGACCTTATTATCCACCTCAAATTTTACCAGCGCCGGCTCAGATCTTCCCAGTAGTATTCCTGGGTCCCACTCGATTAAAGTTCCAAAAGGGGAAACCCATTCTTTCTATATCACCGCCCAGACGAACGTTCAGGAGTATACGACCGGTACCACTTTAGGTGCTGTTTTAGCATCCGATACTAATCTGGAAATACTCGAGGGAGCGGGCGTCGTCTATCCTTTTGGTGCGATTTTTGAGCCTCGTGATTGGAACGGGACGATTACCTACACGCCGATTACCAATCCTCCTGCCGTTTTTCAGCCCACAAATAAAACAATTTCCGAGGACACCCTCCTAAGCGAAAGTTTCAGCGTTGCCGATAGTTTCTACTCGCCTGATATGCTTAGCGTTACTGCGACCTCATCAAATACGAGTCTCATTCCGAACGCTAATATTAGTATTTTGGGAAGTGGTGGAAGCCGGACGATTGAACTCACCCCAAGCTCTAATTTATCGGGTTCGAGTACGATTTCGATCTCTGCCACAACGCCCTCAGGAAGAACGATTAGTCAAACCTTCATCGTGAGTGTGACCGCTGTCAACGATGCGCCGGTGGCAAATCCACTCTCCGTTTTTACGGACGAGGATAACAATATTGGGATCACGCTGAGCGCGAGCGATATTGATTCGATGGGACTCAATTTCGCCGTCGATCAGGGCCCGACCAACGGAACGCTTATTGGATCGGCACCCAATCTTACCTACCGGCCGAATGCGAATTTTTTCGGAACGGATAGCTTTACATTCCATGCCAACGATGGGGCATTGGACTCCACTATTGTCATTGTTTCGATTACAATCGCAAGCGTAAACGATCGTCCCACAGCCGATGCGCGTTCTCTTTCAACCAATGAGGATGTCCCGCTCAATATCGTCCTCAGTGGAAACGATGTGGATAACGATCCCCTTGCTTACTCAGTCGTAAATGCACCGATTCATGGATCTTTGTCGGGCGTTGCACCCAACCTTACTTACACCCCCAATGCGGATTATAATGGGGCCGATAGTTTTAACTTTCGGGTCAGCGACGGGCAAATCAACAGCGCGCTCACGACGATTTCGATCACCATTCTTAGCGTTAATGATGCGCCACGTTTTGTTTTGCCTACACCTCTGGAAGGCGAAAGTTTTAATCTTCAAGAGGGACAATTGTTCTCTGCATCCTTCGTCGCAGTAGACGCCGACTCAGATCCCCTCTCAAAAATTATTGGAAGTCTTCCTGCTGGTGCGAACTTCAATCCCATCAGTGGCGTGTTGACATGGACGCCCTCTTATACGGATGAGGGCACGCATGCTGTCTCCGTCACAGTGTCCGATAGCCAAGAAATGGTGACGCGAAGGATCACCTTAACGGTCAGCATTATCGATAATGACAACGACGGCCTACCCGATACTTGGGAAATTGAGAACGGTTTGCTACCGACGACCAACGATAGTGATAACGACCAAATTTCTGATTTAGAAGAAGTGGGTCCTTCGCTTTCGAATCCCCGAGATAGTGATAACGATAATGTGATTGATGCGCTGGATAGCGATTCGGACAATGACGGATTGAGCGACTTAAACGAAGCGGGGGATAGCTTAGTAAACACGCCTCCTATTAATAGTGATAATGATAATCTTCCCGACTACCGCGATCCCGATTCCGATGATGATTCAATTCGAGATGATGTTGATAATTGCCGATTGATTGACAACGCCTCTCAAGCCGATTTAGATCAAGATCAAATCGGTGATGTTTGCGATAACGATATTGACGGCGACGGGTTGGGGAACGATTTTGAAATCGCACTCATGCTCGACCCCCTACATGTCGATTCAGATCGGGATACCATTCCCGATGGTCTTGAGATTTTTGATATCAACGATCCGCGAGATTTTGACCAGGACGGAACCATCGATGCACTCGATTTGGACAGCGATGGCGATACGCTTTCGGACGCGATCGAAGCTGGAGATGCAGACCTGTTAACCGAGCCTATTGATAGCGATAACGATATGATGCCCGACTATGTCGATACCGATTCTGATAACGATACCATCGGCGATCAGGTCGACAACTGTTACCTGGTTCCAAACACCGACCAAGCCGATAGCGATGTGGATGGCTCCGGCGATCTCTGCGACATGGATATCGACGGCGATGGCATTGCCGACGCGCAGGACAATTGCCCGCTTCTTGTCAACGCCGATCAACTCGATACCGACAACGACGGTATAGGAGATTTATGCGACTCCGATTTCGACGGCGATCAAATCGATAACGCGCAAGATAATTGTCCGATGACTCCAAATGCTGACCAAAGCGATTTGGATAACGATGAAATCGGCGACCTTTGTGACGACGATGCTGATGGCGACGATGTTCTAGATAGCTCCGATAATTGTCTAGGTCTTCCCAATTCCGATCAAAGCGATATGGATGAAGACGGCATGGGCGATCTTTGCGACGAGGATGCCGACGGCGATACCATCGGTGCGGATGACAATTGTCCATTGGTCA
>JALSKP010000118.1 GCA_026988815.1 Myxococcales bacterium
CGGCGGAGGTTCGATTCGTATTCATAACGACGAGATTCAGAATAAAGTGTTTGGTTTGTTGGGAATGGAAGAGGAAGAAATTCAAGGTAAGTTTGGATTTTTACTCGACGCCCTGCGATATGGCACGCCTCCTCATGGTGGACTGGCCTTTGGGATGGACCGGATTATTATGCTTTTGACGGGGTCAAAAAGTATCCGCGACGTGATTGCTTTTCCTAAGACCCAAAAAGCAATTGATGTGATGAGTAAGGCACCAAGCCATGTCGAAGACATCCAACTCGATGAGCTCTATTTGAAAGTCGTCGGCGTAAAGAAAAAAGAATAAAAGAAAAGGGGGAAGTATGAAATTACTATTCCTCCTTACTATCGGAACCTTGTTGGGGTGTGCGTCGTTGCCTCCTAACAAAAACGAAATCGCTCAAATTCCTCCCCCGATAACAAAAAAGAAGGTATCCCAAACATGGCCTTATATTCCATCTCGGGGTTTCTTCCTTTGGACAAGCGAGAAGGATGCTGAGGCCATCAATACATTTTTTGGGCGTCCGCGCTTCTTCGCCCAAACTCATTTTTTGGAGCAAGTGGTTTGGAAGGGGAGACTCCTTGCTATCGCATTGGTTGGTTTGACCAAACCTAAAATTCTCAAAATGATAAAATCGACCCAACGGCTAATGGTATATGTGGAAGCGTCCCATCTCTTGGATGATGAGATCCTAAGCGCAATTGCGAACCTAGAAGAGGTCTCGATTCGAGTTCGTATCCCGAGGGGACGGGTTTCGGTCACGGACGCGTTGGCATATCCCAGCACCAATTTAATCCATCAGATTACCGATTCTAAAACGCATAACCTTGATGTTTCAAGAAAAATTATGTTCCTTCAAATTTCATAGGTCTACACCGAACACCTAATAAGCGGAACGCTTTTTTGGGTGATGTTTGAAAGAAAACCAAAAATATATCATAGTTTGTTCAACCTTTTAGGATACAGAATATGGGATTCTTTCGCACATTATCTGGTTTGTTCCCAAAGGCGATATCACTTTTATTTCTGGAGAGGATGAAATGTAGGCCTACCAATTTGGGAAAAAAATTATCTCCCATCGCTTCTGTAAGACATGCGGTGTCGCAACGATGAGTGATGGGGGGATCAAAGCGGGCTTGAACTTGAACTGTTTTGAGAACCTCGATTTAGAGGGGGGTTGAGATTTACGACCATGATGGGGCATCAACTTAACTCTCAGTTTTTTAGGATCTTTTCTTCGCTAAGCGACATAAATGTCGTTGTCCAACCTTACCCTTACCCTCCAATCAGAGCGCAGCCTCGGCATGCTTGTTGCTCCTCGTCTTGCGGAAACTATATGGAGAAGAGAATGAATTCAAAAGCACTTATGATGTGCGCCGCCTTTGGGTTGAGCGCCTGTACACAAGTTACAACAAGTTGCGTGGCCGCTGGCGCGCGTGTCTTAACGCCAACCGGGTGGAAAAAAATTGAAGATCTTAGTATTGGCGATGAGATCATTTCCATCTGTGAAGAAAGTGGGAAAAGCGAAAATTCGGCCATTGTTGCGATTAAACAAGCCACACGAGAAGTAGGGGAATTTAGGATCGACGGCAAAATACTAATGTTGACCTCCGACCATCCCGTCTTTTGTCCAGAAAGCCAAAGCTATGAGCCGGCCGGCGATTGGTTCTTAGGAAAACGCACGAGCCTCTTTCTTTTTTCAGGAGAGGAACTGCGTAAAGAGGAACTGACCTCCGTAAAAAGCCATGTGGGTATAAGCGAGGTCTTTGACCTCACTGTCCAAAGCGAGCACCACAATTTTATTGCCGAAGGTGTCCTCGTTCACAACAAAAGCCCAACAGCCGTCGTCTGCAAAAACGAACAATCGGAAAGTGTTTTTTCGGGCGATCCATGCGAGAGCGTTTCGTGCGAAGGCGATTCTGGAGCCCGCTATACTTGCACCGACAAAAACGGGTTTTTCTCGGAACAAAACGTCGCTCGATGTCTATGTCCAATGTTACCTCCCGCAGACATGAGTTCTTGCGTGGCTGCAGGATCAAACGTTCTCGCCGAATCTGGCTTGGTTCTCATCGAAGATCTACGCATTGGCGATCTGATTTACTCCGTGAACGAAGAAAGCGGAGCAAGGGAACTCTCCGCCATCGTCGCCATTAAAAAATCAACGCGCGAAGTCGGCTCCGTGGCTCTAATGGGGCACACTTTATGTATGACCTCCGACCATCCCGTCTATGACCCAGAAACAAAAACCTACGCTCCTGCTGGCGATTGGTTTATCGGCAAAAGAACACAGCTTGCCTTGATTGCTGATGGGGGATTGCTATCGAACCATGCTGTCGAAGAACGACAGCTTTTTGTGAAAATGAGCGATGTCTACGACTTAAGCGTCGCAAGTTCGTTTCACAACTTCGTCGCCGAAGGGATTCTCGTTCACAACAAATTACCGGATGTATCCTACGATCTTGTCGCGCCCGACGCGGGTTCAGATGTCTCTTACGATGTTGGGAAAGACACAACCCTTGACATTGCAGCCGACAGCGACACAGGTAACTTTGAGCCTTTCCACGAACACTGCGGCGAGGCATGCGATGGCATCTGCACAGGGTCAGATGGCAACCTTACCTGCGTTCGCGATTCGATTGGCTGCGATACCATTTTTTTCGACCTACGCGATGATTGTGACATCGAATTTTCCTGCAATGATGGTCTCAAGCCTAAGCTAACCTGCAGCGGCGATTCCGGTAATTACGATTGTACCTGTGAGTCTGGCCAAACCAACGCCGAGTTTAAGTTGGGCGTTTGTCCCTCTCCGAGTTTGCTCCTCGAGGAAATCAATGCCCATTGCGCGTCCCGATATAGCATCCAACCATAGAAGGGAAGTTTGTGGGTTGGGAAGAAAAGCGTTAGATTTTTTTTTATGAAAATACTATCTTTGCTGTTTTTGTTCTCCCTCGTTGGCTGTTCCAAACCCATTCAAGAAAAGGCATCCCTTCCCGCTGCAACGCTATGCTCGGAGTTTTTTAAGGGAGAAGGCGCCAGGGAAGGGGAAGAACTCAAGATCGAAAAGGGCCTATATTGTGATGGTATTCGAGGCCGTTTCGATAAAAAGGTCCCTAGCTACACCGTAAGGGATACCTTTATTTCTACAAGAGGACTTACTTTTAAGGTCCCAAAAAGTGCACTCACTTGGGCGATCCCAAACTTACGATAATCTACTTCACCGATCCAGGTCTGGCCACTCTTCGTAAGTATCAGTGGATTTTTAACACCGTTAATGTCGAGACTGATTTCTACGGTGTCTCCGAAGGTTCCTGAAAAATGAACCTTGGGATGGCGCTTTTCATTGAATACTTTTTTCCTGAGGGTCTTTAGGATTTTCGAACTATCACCCGACGACATGTCTTCCACCACACCGTTGACGAGTGCGCCTTGAAGCTCGATGGCGTTCACACTTATATCGCCCGAAAAATCTTCACCTTCGACCTGAAGCGAATTAGGCTGAACCCTCAACCGTAAATCGTGCCCGACTTTTGTGAGAAGTCCTTCTCGCCGCGTGATCATGATGATTTCAATTTCGTCTTTGTTTTGGGGAAAGGCCATTGTGGGTATCCTAAGTAAGTTTACTATTAGACATACCTGAAAATTCGAACATCTCGTAGGGAATTATCTCATTCTCGATCGCATAAATTTCGTTCGTTCGCCACACACGTTGTAAATACCAGTGAAGTCCGATATTCATCCCTTTTAATCTTGGAGATCTTTCATGCGTTTTGTTTTCCTTCTCAGTTTCTTATTGGCTCCTATCTTGTCGTGTTCGACAAAGCTTGCAACCTTACCCACACAAAAGACCGCCCAAACGGAAAGTGGAATCGATACAAAAGGCTTTGACCCAACGACGCGCGCCCAAGACGATTTTTATCAATATACGAATGGTCGATGGTTGGAGCAAACAGGCATGCCGGCCGATAAGTCGAGTTACGGGTCCTTCTCTATTGTAGGTGATAAAACCGAAATCCAATTGCGTCAAATCGTCGATGAGCTCAAAGATCAGGAGGGCATTCTACCAGGAAGCGATGCTCAAAAAGTACGCGATTTTTACAAAGCTTTTAGCGCAGCTAGCGAACAGAAAGTTTCCATCAAAAGTATCCAATCTGAACTTGCCGAGATTGATGGGATCCAAAGTCAAGAGGGG
>JALSKP010000119.1 GCA_026988815.1 Myxococcales bacterium
CTTTGATTTTTTTGGTAAACGATTGCGCTTTTGTGTGGAGTTTCCGGTTTTCCTCCTCATCAACTTCTACTTGTTTCTTCTCTTTCGTTTTGAGTTCTGAAGTAAGCAGGACAAGGGTTTCGGCTAATTTTCGCTCTTGGACGAGGAGGAGTTTCATTTCGCCAATCGCTCTTTCCTCGGCTTCTTTGACCTCGTCGAGAACTTTTTGTGCGGCCTTGGCGTCGGAGCGTTGTTCTTCCTCCAATTTTGCCCGCTCTTTCTCTTTCGCTGTTTGGATTTGAATCCTGAGCTTTTCCGTGCGTTTGGCGAGATCTGCAATCTCATTCTCAAGGAGCTTTTTCTGAGAGGCATTGAATGCTTGTTCGAGCTTAAGATCGACCAGTCGTTTCATTTCCAAACGAAGGATCTTACGCGGAAGCTTGGCTCTAAGGTGGCGTTCTATCTCTTCAAGACGAGCCTCATCTTTACTTTGTTGAATATCTCGTTTTGCTTGGGTCGCCTGATGTTTTTTTTTGTCCGCTTGAATTTGGATTAATTCTTCTTCAGGGGTTTGTTTTGAGAATTCACCCTCAAATATCGCCTTTTTTTCAGAATTATCTTCCTGCCCTTTCACCTTTGCGCTCGCTCCGCTATCTTCAGCAAAAAGCGACGTTAATCCGATTGATGAAGAGAAAAAACTCATCAAAAAAATTAGTACCCATTTAGTGAAAGTAACCATCCGTATCGCGCCGAAAATGAGAGTTGTGTTTCCTTATACGACACCTATGTACACCAATATCGGCCCGATGGTTATAGGAAGTGTGTGGTTTTTCTGTGCTATTTCGATGCTTTTCTCCCAATCTTGTGCAAGCACAAGCGCCAGACACCAATGGATTGGGGCGGGAATTGACGCCCAAACTCAGCATTCCAAAGGCGATTATGACGCTGCCGGTGAGCGATATGGCGCATTACTAATCGACGCTCCAGACGAGGTCCACCGCCGCTGGATCGCCTTTAAATTGGCGGAGTTAGCCAAAGACCAAGGCGATAAGGACCTCGCTAAATCACGCGCAAAAGCTATCCACTCCGAAAATATCGAAGACGAGTATGGCGCAAAAGCCCTTTTTCTTTGGGCTCAGATCGACGACAAGGACGCGCTCTTTTGGGAGGTTATTTCAACCTATCCTGAAAGTTACGCCGCTGAAAAATCGATCAAACATTTAATGAAAACATCCCAATCCCCCGACGCAAAGCGGGCTTTTATCACAGGCCTTCACAGCGCGAGGAAGAAAAATCCCGACTCTTCTTTGGTCGATAATTTGTACCTCTATGAGGCAAGAGGAGAATATGAACTGGGTGAGGCAAACGAAGCCATGGCGCTTTATCGGGATCTTTTTCACTGGGATGAAGAAGGATCCTTGGCCGACGACGCGCTTTGGGAAATGGCGGCCATTTATCGCGATGCCCAGCAATGGGAAGATGCGATTGCCGTTTACGCCCTCTTTGTCGATCGTATCGAATCCTCCTGGTTTGTAGGCGCATACACGCCTCACCTGGTTGATGACTCTATCTTTGAGTCGGGTCGAATTTCGCTATTATTCCTGTCCGACTATAAGCAAGCAATTCAATATTTTGAACGTTATTTGGAGCATTTCCCGGAGGGAATTTTAGCCGATGATGCCATGTATCTTGTCAGTGAGGCATATCGTTTATTGGAAAATCCCAAGGCCCAACGCGAGACAGTTGACCTTTTCAAAACAACCTTTCCCGATAGCCGCTATCTTCGAAGGTTTGACAATGATTGAAGTAAAGAACGTTACCAAATACCATTCTGGTCGACCCGTCCTTGAGAATATTTCTTTTCGCGTTCCTGGGGGAACCAACCTCGGTTTGATTGGCCCCGGTGGATCCGGGAAAACCCTATTGTTGAAAATCATCTGCGGTTTGGTCGAACCCGACGAAGGCAATAGTTTTATCAAAGGGCAACAAGTACAAGGACTGGGTCTTGCCGAACTCACAAAATTGCGATTTGATATCGGTCTTCTTTTCCAGAACTACGCTCTTTTCGATTATCTCAACGTCACCGATAATATCGCCTTCCCCCTGAGACAAGCCGGAAAGCATAGCGAAGAAGAAATCCTAAAAATGGTTCAGGAATCGCTCAATAAAGTCGACCTTCCCCACATCGGTCACCAATATCCCAACGAGTTATCCGGTGGTATGAAGAAACGTGTCGGCTTTGCCAGAGCTGTTATTCCCCAACCACCGATCGTTTTATACGACGATCCAACAGCAGGCTTGGATCCGGTCACCAGTTCAAAAATATTTCTCTTTCTCAAAGCCATGAAGGAAGAGCGCGGTGTAACCTCGATTACCATAAGTCACGATATCGAAGGTATAAAAGACATCTGTGATAATTTCGTTCTCATCAACCGTGGACGCGTTGTTTTCTACGGATCCAGAGAAGAGATTGAAAACGAAAAAATGCCCTTGGTTCGACAATTTTGGCAAGGCTTTAGCGCTGATACTTTAGGATGAGTTTTTTGGAAAAATTTCTCAAAATGGTGGGTACCAAATTCTTGGACTGGTCCTTTGAGATCGGCGGAATGGTTTTGCTCGCATGGGAGATTTTTAGAAACCTCCTTCCTCCTCGAATGGATGGTCCAGAAACCTGGAGAAACTTTTACCGTGTTGGCGTAAAATCCTTTCCTATCGTCGTTGTAACGGCGATGTTAACGGGCGCAATTATGGTGATTCAATCGGGCATGTATATCAAACAATACGGTGCCTATGGTCTGCTCGGTTGGGGCGCCGGTTATAGCGTCCTGCGCGAAGTTGGTCCGATTATGATTGGCCTCATGTTTTCCGGCCGAGTTGGCGCAAATAACACGGCCGAACTTGGAACGATGCGCGTCACCGATCAAGTAGACGCCTTGCGCGCGCTGGCCATTGACCCGATTCGCTACCTCGTCATGCCTCGCGTCTTAGCGATGGTGGTCATGCTTTTCTTGTTGGTCGTCATCGGAGATCTTACCGCTCTTATCGGCGGCGCACTCACCGGCGAGGCGCTATTGGGCGTTGATTCTGAGCTCTTCGCGTGGAGTATTATTAACTATATTTTGCTCGAAGATTTTACCCACGGTTTGATAAAAGCTTTGGCATTTGGTTACGCGATCGCGCTTATCTCCTGCCACTTTGGCATGCGTACAAGTGGCGGCGCGGTGGGCGTTGGACGGGCCGTGAACGCATCGGTGGTGACCAGCGCAATCGCAATTTTTGTTATCGATTATTTTATTACTTATATGGCAGCTTAAGATGGCACAGAAAAAATCAGCGGATATGTCGGCTGCCGATATGACCATCGAGCAGCAGGTTTATGACGACGAGCCTGGGTTGCTCTCAGCTTTTTTTGCAGCGTTTGGCGAACCCGTTGTTTACGTGACACGTACGATGAAAGAGTTGAATTCGCTCTTCTTCATTACGCTAAAGTACGTCATTGCAGGCAAGCGACGTCCGGCGGAAGTCATCGCTCAGATGCACGAAATCGGGAACCGCTCAGTGGTCTTCATCGCCGTCACGCTCGGTTTTTTAGGAATGATTCTGATTTACCAAGCCGGTTTTCAAGCCATGAAAATCACGGGAGATCTGACGCTCTTAGGCGCGCTTTTTCTGCAACTCCTGATGCGAGAATTTGGTCCCACCATTACCGCCTTGATGATCGCCACGCGTGTGGGCACGGGTATGGCCGCCGAAATCGGTAGTATGGTCGTCACCGACCAAGTCGATGCAATGAAAATGTGCGCCGCCGAACCCATTGAATATCTGGTCGTTCCGCGCTTTATCGCATCCACCATAATGGTAGTCATTCTTACTATTTTAGCCGTTCTCATTTCTTATTTGGTAGGCTCTCTTACAGCCTATACTGCCTTCGATGTAAATTTTAGAACCTATTTTGATTTAAGTTTTATTTCTGCTTTTGACGTCGGCATCGGCCTCACCAAAGCCCTTGCCTACGGGATGACTATTCCCATCATTGCCTGCCATGCTGGGCTAAATGTCTTCGGCGGATCAGAGGGTGTGGGACGGGCAACCACCCAATCTGTGGTGAACGCAAGTCTGGCTGTGGTCGTTATCGACTTTATTATTTCTGGATTAGGTTATGTACTACTCGCGCTCCTTTAGTGCTCCGGCGCTCCTATCCCTTCTTAGTGCGTTGGTTTTTTTCG
>JALSKP010000120.1 GCA_026988815.1 Myxococcales bacterium
TGAGTAAATCAATTCTGCCACTCACCGCAGCACTTTGTAGAAGGGAATGCTCATCCATTCCACCAATGCGGGAAATGTCGACTCCAGAATCGAGAAAGAGCTGAATTGTTTTTTCCTGCCATGGGTTATCCCAATTGGAATAACAATGGCCCGGAAAAAATGGACCGTAGTTTCCAAGATTCGGATCGGCCCCTTTTTCGAGAAGGGCTTTGGTGACCTTGTAGCGTTCCTCATTTATATAGTAACTGCCCGAGGCCACTTCTAAGGCGTAATTCCCCCATTCATCACGCAGCATATTTGGATCGCCGACCTCTTCTAAACATTTTTCAACGTCCCTAAATTTCCCTTTTTCGAGGGCTTTAAAAAACGCAGGCGCATTGAAATCCACGCTCGCTTTTTTGGTTTCTTTGACCGCTTTTTCAACGAGCTCGTCTTCGATATTCCAGTCGCTATCAATATTTTTATAGACGAGTTTATACCCCTTTTTTATTTTTTCTTTAACCTTATCGGCGGCGATTGATGCGTCCATATAGCGGGCTTTTTCCCGTCTGCCTTTTTTCCCTTTTTTCCCATAGTTGAGGATCCAAGGTCCGTCGATGGAACGAAAGATTTTATAAAATTTCCCATCCTCGCCTGGCGTTTCTAGATGCCAATAAGGCCCCAGGAAATCGCAAGCTGTGGTTTCCCAAAGGGCACCCACGGGTATATGTTGGATCCATTTTTCATCACTGACCTCAAGTTCGTAGGTGGCTTGGGGGAGGTGCTCTTCGAAATGAAAGTTTGGATTTCCGTCCAGATAATGCCACGTATATTCCAAGAATTCTGGTTTAACGGGAATGTTTTCAATATCGGATAAGGTGAGCTTTTTGACGTAACGCTGGCAAAGCTCGGCATGCCCGGCGTCTTCATAGAGATCGGCTTTTTGATTCCTGAGATCCTTTTCAAAAGGGGTCTCGCCGGGCTCCCAATAACCGGTGTAATCGGATAGAAAGAGAAGAGGGAATCCATGGGTTTTTGGCAAGCGATTCCAGTCCGAATAAATCAGGTAGGTTTTGAAAATAAGCGTGCACCCTTGTTTGGAAAGAATGCGTATACCGTGGATCATAGAGGACATATTACGGCCTTAAATCGAGATTAAAAAACCAACCTACTATGTCATAACGCAAACTTGCTTGTAAAGCGTCGCGTGACCAAACCCAACATCGCACATTCGTCGGCCCGCTCTTGGTAAGCTTCGTGCGTGAGGTGATAAATAGCCGTGGCAAACAGGAGGAAGAAAAGCTTAGGGCGTTTTTAGACGCAGGTTTTACAAAACAGAACGTGCTCGAGGTCATGCTGCTCGTTTCGGTGAAGACGCTTTGGAACTATATCAACCATCTTACCCAGCCCGAGACGAACGCAGAATGAGTGGCGATTATCGCCGATTAAAATAGGAAATTATATACATGCGTATAAAAATACATAGAAATAATCATAAGGTCGCGTAAGCTTCCTTGAGGATCCCGCATACTTGCGTGGTTTCCTCACAATTGGCAATGTTGGCATGTCTTTCGCTATGCTCTACGTTAACACAGGAGTGATGATGAAAGCACGTGAACTTAGAAACCTTGGATTTCCGCGAGGAGAGGTTACAAAACTAGCCCTTAAGACGGCTGGCGTCGCAAGACGTTCTGGTTTGTACGCATCGCAAATCCGCGAAGAATATGTAAAATTAATTGAATATCCGATTGCCTATGAATGCCATGAAATCTTTGGCGATTTAGCAAAAGCATTTAAGGCCAATACAACGCGTCCTTTTATTGAACGGGAGGAACCGGCGCCGTGGTCAATCTATGCAAGTGATATTGATCCCGGCGCGATTAAACAAATGGAAAACGCATGTCGTTTGCCGATCGCGGTGGCGGGCGCTTTAATGCCCGATGCCCATCGTGGATATGGTCTTCCTATCGGCGGTGTTCTTGCGACCGAGAACGCGATTATTCCCTACGCTGTAGGTGTGGATATCGCGTGCCGGATGAAATTATCTGTTTTTGATTTGCCTGTTTCAGCCTTAAAAGGCGAAAAGCAGCGCCTCATCAATGCGATAAAACACGAGACACGCTTTGGAATCGGCGCCGGTTTTCAGAAAAAATATCGACGCGAGCATGCCGTTCTAGACGAGGATTGGGACGCGACCGAGATTACAAAATCGGTTAAAGATAAGGCGTGGAAGCAGCTCGGATCTTCTGGCTCAGGAAACCACTTTGTAGAATTTGGAACCTTGACCTTAAGCGAAGACGAGTTGGGATTGAAGGCCGGACAATATTTGGCCTTTCTATCGCATTCAGGATCACGCGGACCGGGGGCGATGACGGCGGGATATTATTCTAAATTGGCCCGTTCATTACACCCAGAATTGCCCAAAGAATTGGCGCACCTTTCTTGGTTGGATATGGATTCTGAAGCAGGCCAAGAATATTGGTATGCGATGAATTTGATGGGACAATTTGCAGCGGCAAACCACGAGTGTATTCACGATACGATGCGTCGTCGGCTCGGCGTAAAAATTCTAGCCGGTGTTGAGAACCACCATAACTTTGCGTGGAAGGAACACCATAATGGTAAGGATGTTTACGTTCACCGGAAGGGAGCAACGCCTGCCGGAAAAGGTGTGTTGGGAATCATTCCCGGCTCGATGGCCGACCCCGGTTTTGTTGTTCGCGGAAAAGGTAACGCGCTTTCTTTAGAATCGGCCGCGCACGGCGCAGGACGAGTGATGTCGAGAACGGCTGCCAAGAAATCCATTACCTGGTCGTCGGTGAAAAAGACGCTCAACGATCGTGGTGTGACTTTAATTTCGGCAGGTATTGATGAAGCCCCCGACGTCTACAAGGACATCGAAAAAGTAATGGCCCAGCAGAGCGATCTCGTGGAAACCATTGCTCGATTTGATCCAAAGATCGTCAAGATGGCCCAAGCTGGCGAGCCTCCAGAGGATTAAAATGTCGAACCCAAAGTCAAATTTGAAAGAGGGACCGTAAGTGAAATCTTGGAGTCTCTTTTTTTCGAATGCGCGGATGAAGATCCCAAGCATGCAGAAATGTTGAAGTATGTGTCTTGGTGCAAGACCTCGCCGCCACATTTGGCAAAAAAAAGCACTTTCTTATAAGAATGGTAAGAATGCCTACAGTGTTTGTTGCGAAGGTAGCGCGATCATTTTCGAGGGATTCGTGTAGGCCCGGTGCCGGAATAAAGGCGCGACCTTGTGGAGGCTGTCTTTTGGTCTCGATATTCATGTTTCCCTTAGGGTATTGTAGGGGTAACCCTCTGTGGTTACCCTTGGTCGCCCTGAACATTAATAAATACAAGTGTAGGCTTCGCACGGCGGTGACCCTACAATTTGTTTGAAATACCTGTGAAAAAGATCACGCTAGGGCGAAGGTCGTTGATTTATTTTCGCTTTACGCGAAGAGGCACAGGGGCAATGATATCCCGCCAAGGGATGCGAAAAGGAGTGAATATGGGAACGTGGGGAAGTGGAAATTTGGACAGCGATGGGGCGCTTGATTATCGAGACGCATGGTCAGAAAAGATGGTGTTTCGTATGCTAGAAATACTAAAAAGCGATAAGTCTTGGGAAGACGACAAATATCACGAACTATTTATGCTCGTGGAATGGAGTTTGGCGCTCCGAGAAAAAGATATTTTTGGTGGTTATAGTTTACCGCCTTCAGAGGAATTGAATTCGCTTTTTCAGACCTGGCTGGCGCATTGGGATGTCTATTGTTTGGGCCTCGCGGGACCAGGATTTAAAGCCGAGCGATTGGCCGTCATTGAAAAAAGCTTTGAACAATTAATGCAAATCGCAAAACAAAACGACGAAGATTAACCAGGTAGAGTATGGAAGCAACACAAACATTAACGACATCGGAATTGTCCGATTTTCTCCTTAACATCGCTCCCGTTCGCCCGATTTTTATTTGGGGTCCGCCGGGTATTGGTAAGTCTTCTTTGGTCGAGCAATTTGCCGAATCTGTGGGGATGGATTGTGTGAGCTTATTGGGTTCTCAACTTGCGCCCGAGGATATCATCGGCGTTCCTCAGATAAAAAACGGAAAATCGAGTTTTTGTCCGCCCTCTATTATTGCCAGGGATGCTCCCTTTTGCCTCTTCTTGGATGAGCTCAATGCGTGCAGT
>JALSKP010000121.1 GCA_026988815.1 Myxococcales bacterium
AAGACGTGGACCGCTTATTAACCTTTTTTGATTTTCCGGCGGCACACTGGACGCACATTCGAAGCACAAATGCGATCGAATACCCCAAGGGCAGGCTACGCGCTCCGCGTTTGCAACGGTACGTTTACGCCAAAGGGTTACCAAGGGATCTGGAAGTCGAATTAAGGCTTCGACGATGGCGTTTAAACTCTTGGATATGGCTGAAAAGCGATGGAGAAGAATCAGCGCACCGTATTTAGTCGAAGGAGTATTAAGTAACGAAGCTTACGAAAACGGAGTCAAGGTAGATGCCCCCAACGTTTGACAATATCTCCAATATTTTTTTTTCATGTAGTCAGTCCTCCAACGGGCGTACGAGACGGACAATAACAATGAAGCTAGGTTTTGTTCTAAAAAAAGGGCATGTCTATTCTATGTAGATCTATGTAGAAACAAAAGACACTATTTGACTGTAATCGCCTAAATCAGCTGACTGTAGAGCCTCGATGTATCGCTTTCGGATTTCGCCTGTGACATCAAGTGAACCCATTCCCCATGTCGAGCGAGCAAGCCCAAGCTGTTTTGTTAGCAGAATATCAGTGGCGAGACGTGCGTGGCGGCCGTTGCCGTTTGGGAAAAGATGAATCGAAACGAGACGGTGGTGAAATCTGGCTGCGATCTCTATCGGCTCGTAGCTCTCAAACTCAATCCAAGCATCTACGTCGGCGCAAAGGTTGCGAAGCTCAACAGGAATTAGATAAGGTAGAATTCCTATATTTTTCTCAGTTTTTCTGAAAGAACCTGCCCATTTCCATACCTTTTCAAACATTTTTGAATGTAAAAGACGTAGTGACTTTTCTTCGTTTATCCTTTTGAATCGAGCTGTTTTTACCCAAAACGCAGCCATTAAAATATTATGCTGTTCTAGTTCGTTGAGTTGGCCGCGATTAACAATGTGGCTCGGAATAAGGCCATCTAATTCGTTTGGATCGAGCGCTGTAGCGCCTTCCGGTTCCTCGAAATTCATTCGTCATCCCATAATTTCGCACGCCGGTTGTTCATCAACGTTTGGGTTAGAACATCCAGCATTTCTTGATTCTGTTCTGAAGCCAATGCTTGGGATTCAAGTCCCATTGAGTGAGATACTGCTTGTAGTTGTTTCAACGCTTTTTTCCGTGCTTGCTTCTCGACGATCGAAAGAAGATTGTCTTTTGGCAAAATTGCATAAACAAAAACACAATCCATTGCCTCGGCCGTGCGTCGCATTGTCCTAAGCGTTACTGCGTCGGACAATTCATCGCTCTCGATACGTTGCACGCGAGAAGAGGATACTCCCATTCGTTCAGCCAACTGCCGTCTATTCATTCCTAATCCGTCGCGGATCGCTCGAATCCATCCCTTTCGAGGTGTCGAAACTCCTTTGAGCGTTTTAACGGACTCAAGGAATTCGACAAACTGTTTTAGCGCTAGCGATTTCATTAATAACTCTACAAGGAGACCATAAACATACATATATGTAACATATTGTCACATAAAAACACATACAAATATATAAACGTAAACGTGTAAACATATATATTTATACAAATAATGAGAACGATAAACATGCGGCCGAGTCCTTTTGAAAAATAAATAGAACATTAAATCGGACCTATTTGAGTTATTACCCGAAAGTTGGGGATCAGTTGAAAAAATAAAAAAAAAAGCGGCGTATACCTTGTTTGATAGTAGGGTCCTTCTAGAACGATATTCAAAATAGATCTCACTTCAGTCTGTACTTATTCGCCTTCTTTTTCTATCAATCTTAACATGTGCCAAGTGCCCTTGAATGCGAAGGTTTTCCTTCCCGATTGTAGTCGGGTATTTTGTTTTGTTGTGATCAAACAAGGCATTCCACGTAGGGTCCGCAACGCGTTTTTTTTTTCAACTGATCCCCAACTTTTGGTAATAACTCCTAAGAAGGTAACGATGTCAAACGTTCTTGTATTACACACAGGTGGAACGCTCGGAATGACCGGCTCCCCGCTGGTATCTGACGCTTATGCTTCAAAACTTGTCGACGCGGTTCCACAAATCAAGGACTTGGCCGAGGTCGAAGCACGGGTGATAGCAAACTTGGATTCCTCCGATCTAGGACCGGCTCAGTGGACCAAAATTGCAAAAATTCTCGGTGAAGAACGAGAAAATTTTTGTGGTTTTGTTATCGTTCACGGCACCGATACGATGGCCTATTCTGCGAGCGCGCTCTCCTTTGCGCTGCGTGGATTCGGAAAGCCTGTCGTTTTTACGGGCGCTCAACGCCCACTCTTAAAAACAAGAACCGATGCGAGGCGAAACCTCATCGATGCCGTTGAAGTTGCAACGCTCAACATACCAGAGGTGGCGATTTGTTTTGACGGCCTTCTTTTTCGTGGCTGTAGAGCGACCAAAGAAAGTGCGGTTGACTACCGGGCTTTTTCAAGTCCGGGGACCCTTCCTATCGCCAGGTTGGGTGTGGAAATTAGAATCGAAAATCTACGACCCCAACCCTCCGAATACATTTTTCAACCCGAATTCGGTCGCGATGTGCGAACGATTGTTGCGACGCCAACGATTTCAAAAAAGGAATTTCTCCTCGCCAGCCAAGACGCCCCGGGTGTTGTTTTCGTCTCGTTTGGTCTGGGGACCTCGCCTTGCACCTATGGAAAGGTTAATGAAGCGATTGCGCAAAGGGTTTCCGAGGGCTGCGAAGTGCTGGTCATCTCCCAGTCTTTCGGAAAAGTAAATTTAGATATTTATGAAAATAGTCGGCTTATTCGTGAAGCCGGAGCCATTGCCGGGGGACGAATGGGCTTGGAATCTGCAACGGCCAAACTTCTTCACACCTTAAAAAATATAGACGATAGAGAAGAAAGAAAACGTTTTCTCCAAGAAGATATTGCGGGCGAGCACGCGCTATGAGAACGCCTTACTTATCCGTTTTCCAGATATGAGGAGAAACCTATCTCCCAAACACAAACTTTAGGCGAAAGCTTTTCGGTTTAGCTGAGGTGAGCTTGAAGGTGTTTTCGACGCTCTGCGTTTTTTTCAAGTTTCAAATATTTCTCCAGAAATGAATTGAACATCGCCGTTTTTTCCATCCCTTCGATGACCCGCATACTCGATTCTCGGACGATTTTTTTACGTGAAAGAAGACCGTCGAGAAGCGTGTCCAAAGCCTCGCTTCGAGCTTTGTTTGAAAAACCGGCAATTGCGATCGTTCGAACATTCTTAGCCGAATCACCAAGGGCGATGAGAAGACCATCAAGAGCTTTGGCGTCCTTGCTTTGGGCGAGGAGGGTAACGATAATATGACGTTGAAAGAATTTTTTTCCTAAGATCTCGCAAAAAGGCCTTAGAATTTCTGGGCCAAATGCAAACAAAATTCCATCTCCATACATCCCAGGATCGGTACCTAAAAGCTGGGCTTCGAATTCCTTTTGGCTCATATGGTCGGGCGGTCCGGTGACCACTTTTTTCATTTTTGAAAGGCGAAGGCTTAGCGCTTTTCCGACCTCGTAGGTGGACGCGATCGGCGAAAGATGCCAAGAAAATTCATCTCCACATCGAAGAATTAGATCCTCTCTTCTGGTCTCAGAGAGTCCTGAAAATAAGGCCCACAAACGTTCGTGGAAAAGCTGGTATCGGCCGCCGTAGGTGCGGGGTCGATAGTATTTAATGTAGGCTATCAGAAGCGCATCAAGCTCTTCACTGGGCTCGCGACCGATCATTTTTGCGGCTTCGAGCGTACAGGCGATGATGAGGAATGAGGTCCAAGCTTGTGTATCATTGTCAAACTTTAAATCTTTGGTCGCTACGCCTCCGCATTTTCTTTCGATTCTGCTGCCATGATTTCATGCGCCTGAAAGAAGTGCCCTTGGGGTGCAACATTTGCTTGGCGTGGCTGACTCCGTTTAGGCAGTTTATCCAAAATGTTTCCCAATTTGTGCACCCAGCATCGCTGCTGTTTCGTTTCTGGCCATACGTCTCGGACCGCTTTTATTATGCCCTTGTGGTACCAAAAGCCCAAAGCGCCATCACCAATAGCCAATGCGGGTGGCTGGAGTCCTCGCCGTTTTAGATCTCGCAACACTTCCGACCAATTTTCTGCACGCTCTCGAAAGCCGTCTTCGACAGCGATCAGTTCTTTGGTTCCGTCCTCCCGAACGCCCATCAGA
>JALSKP010000122.1 GCA_026988815.1 Myxococcales bacterium
CAAAGCCGGAGCTTGAATCTCGCGACCCCACGGTGTGGTAAGTAAAAAGGTAGGACGATTGGCTTGAATCTTTGGCAAAGAATTTACCCAAGAACGATATTTTTCGTCCCAGTTCATTCCTGAATTTTCGCCCCAAGACAAACCGGCTGCTTTCGCGTTCGAGGTATCATCATCTTCCCATTGGTTTTTGACATTCCAAACGGCCGTCGAATAATTTTGTACGCGCAGACCTCGAGCACCAACGGCGCTATCATCCTTATTACCGAGTTCTTTTTCGGCTCCACCGGAGGCTGAGAAGGTTTCTTTTTCCAAGGGTCCTTCAGCTTCCTCGTCACCACCACAGGCCAAAGACAGGAGAATCAAACTAAAGAGTGCAAGTCGTAAATGTTTCATCATATTTCCATATTAAAAATTCCAACAATGGCGCGAACCTAGCCAATCCTGAACGAAAAATCAAATTTCATTTGATTTCGTAGAAGGTCATGAGAGATAGTGTGCGCCTATGACTATAACAAAAAGCGATATAGATGCCAAAAAAACGAATCATTACAAAGTTTCACTGAACGCGCATGTTCGGGCGCGACCACTCGTTGTCCTGAGGTCGATCTTCAGGATGTTTATGGCACTTTAATCAAAGGACCCCGTACAAGATGTTTGGGTTTATGCCAAAAGAAGACAAAAAAGAACTGATCATATTTCTCGGTTGTTTTGTGTCATTAATTCCCTTGGGAGCTTTATTAGAATCCCACCTTATGATGGGGGTCGCGATGAGCTCCTTTGATCCTGATGACTTCATCGCTTTCCATCCTTGGATGGAATTTTCAACGCTGCTTGCTCTCCTTTGTACGATCACCTCGCTGCTCATTTTCTGGCGTTTATTTAGAACCCAACTGAGTTGGTTCTGGGGCGGCTTGGCAATTCTTTTGCAATGGATTCCACTCGTTTTCTTTTGGGTCGCCTTTACGCGTACCATTCCGTCTTTCTTCTAAAGACCGTTATTTTCCTCGCGCAATTTGACGCGCTCGTTTCCCTTTGAGGACCAAAAAACCAAATTTCATTTGATTTACTCCAAGGTCATGAGAGATAGTGAGGTTGAGGATAACCCTAATAAAAAGCGATATGCCCAAAAAACGACTCAAGGCTGAAGAACGGGAGCAGCAAATTATTGAAAGCGCAATCGTTGTTTTTGCGCGCGAGACCTACCACGGCGCGACAACAAAGGCGATCGCCGAAGAAGCGGGCATCACCGAGGCGCTTATCTATCGTTATTTCGGAAGTAAACGCGCCCTATTTAACAAGGCCATTCACCAAAGCACGGGCTTTTTATTGGAAGGCTTAGAGTTCGTTCTTACCAAAAACAAAGATAATCCTTTTCGAGCGATCACCTATTGTTTCAATTATTACGTAGAGATTTTGGAATCTCATAATGCATTCACCAAAATGCTCTTCTTGGTTATTTCTGAACTTGATCAAGAAGACGTGCGCTCCTCCTACCTTCCCCAACAAAATCATGCCCTAAAATTGATTCACGACATGTTAAGTTATTGGGATGAACAGGGTTATTTAAATAAGAGCGCAGGCATGTCTCCCAAAACAGGCGCATGGTTATATTTTGGAACCTACCTCATCTTGGCGCTCGTCAAACACTCCCATGGCGATGTGCCACTTGATGCCTCTTTCGCCATCGAATTATCCAAACCCTATTTTACTGAAGAAGTATTTGAGGCCCATCAGGCCGAAAAAAAAGGTTGAATTTCACGCCCATTTCACCATTGGATTTCGTTTCCATTCCATTCCCAGAAACGCCCAGAATGATCGAGGGTCGCCTTATCGATCGTCTTTAACATGCCTTCCACACTCGTTTGCGTATTGATTAAAGCATTTGACCCGCCCATATCGGTTTGAACCCAACCCGGATGAAGAACAAAAACGCTAATGTCGTGCTTACTTAAATCGTGAGCCATACTACGGGAGGCCATATTAAGCCCCGTTTTTGACATGCGATAAGAATAGGAACCACCACTGCTATTATCGCCAATGGATCCCATTTTCGACGTCACACTCGCGATGATTTTCCCTTTTCCTTTCTTCAAACTTTCCAAAAGAGCTGCGCTTACTTTTAACGTCCCAATCGCGTTAATACGATAATCGCGCTCCAATAAATCAAAGTCCAGATCTGGAAAAACACCCGAATGTCCATAACAACCCGCGTTGTTAATGAGCACATCAAGCTCCTCTCCAACCGATGCCGATAAAGCGTCGATGGAGTCATCCTTGGAAACATCGAGACTTATAATCGTCAGATTATTATGCGTCCCAGCAAGCGTTTTCAAAGCTTTCGCATCGTCGACATTTCTCGCCGTTGCGATAACCTCTTCACCTCGACTAGTAAGCTGTTTTACGAATTCCAAGCCGATGCCGCGGTTCGCGCCGGTGACCAAATATCTCATTATTTCTCCTTTTTAAGTTCTCTAAGATCCCGTTTTAGGCCAGCCTTTGGACCCGGCCAATCAAATTTATATCCAAACATGACCTGTTCTTCGTCAATTTGAAATAGTACGCGCGCCCAATAATTCTTCTTCAAATGTGTAAAATAGTTGAGGTAAGTATTGGCATTGATCTTCTGCGAATCGGTCACCGCATTCGTAATATTGCCCACGTAAAAACCAAGAAAAAGAAGACCAGAAACAATCGTTAAAGGAATATTGTCGAGTTCCTTATACGAATAATAGGTTGCCCCCGCAAAGGCGGCGTTAAAAGATAAAGACAGCAGCGCGTCCCAAGGGCGACCATTGTAGAGCTGGCCTGCGCCAGGTAAAATCGCCGAAAACAGGCCAGATAAAATCGGACTCTTTAAACTTAATTCTTCAAACTTTGCGTTTTCAAGAAGTAAACCTTTCGCTTTTTTCCTCAGAAGAGGCGTTTGAATCAAGTGCGCTCTTTTTTCCGAGATTTCTCGCCTTAATACGATATCCACAAACAAATTTTGATAGTCCACAAGGTCGCGGGCCGTGGCGCCCATGGACGCGTTTGTTAGTCCGTCGAGGCGTTTTGAACAATCAAAATAATAGGACAAGGCCACGCAGGATTGTTGGTTTGCCAATAAGTAGGTGAACACTTTGGCGTGATCATCGGGCGCGGCTGCAAATGCATTTTCGAACGCAAAAGTTGAGAGTTCATGTTTTTGGTTTCGGTGATAAATCTGTCCAATAATGAGGTTTGAGAAATAGCGCGATGATAGGCTAGCGTCCAAAATTCGATATCTTTTTAATGCACTTATCGCTCGGTAATCATCGGCCTCGGCGTAGAGCTTAAGTCCAATCTTTAGTTCTTTTTGGGCCTCTTTTTTTAAAAAGTTTTTCTCTTCTTCTACCTTTGTTAAGGCGGTCTGTTTTTGTTTGACTACAGATTCGAGATTTTCTTCCTGCGCAAAACTGAGGAAACTAAAACAATTGCCGACAACAAGGATTAACCAAAAAAGTCCTTTATTCATGAACCAATCTCACATGTTGGAACCAGGCGTGGGCCGGATTATTGTACGCTTGAAAATCGTCTTCCTTCACTTCCTTCATCCAAAAGACATAGTTTTCCAAGGGATCGAGGAGGCGAGGTGGAAGGTCCGAGGGCGCGTAAAAATGAGAATCAGCGTGGTTTTTTTCCAAGCGACCGAAGGTAAGAACAAAGCCCATCGGGCCAAATCTACGAAGCGCGTTGAGTCCAAAACGAGAACAAGTCGGATAAAAATTACATGTCGCTCCGTCCAAAGAGCTCCACGTTTTCTGGTACACATTGAACCACAATAGGGCGACGGCGCTTGTGTAAGAGGACGGTTTTTCTTTATGCGTTGTCCAATGGCGCGGACCGTTAAAAGCGCTTTCAGATTCTACCTTCTCGTCCAATACGGGGTTAAGAAAAGTGGTTTGAAAAGGCGCCATCGTTTGGCGTTCTACATGGGAAAACGCGCGCGTCATGGGAAGGGGGTTTTTAAGCTTAGTTAGGCTTGTGCTGCATGCGGTGAGAAAGACACCCATGCCAATCAAACTTTTTTTCACAAATTATTCGCGTTGAATTGAAGCAAGGCTTGGTAGAGATCCTCGCCTTTGAGGCCTTTTTCTTTCGCGATTTTTTTGGCCAATGTACGCTGGCTTTCAATAAGCGCTTCAAAAGAA
>JALSKP010000123.1 GCA_026988815.1 Myxococcales bacterium
GGCCACGCAGATGTTGGATTCAATGCAAGACAATCCGCGTCCAACCAGGGCCGAGGCCTCCGATGTCGCCAATGCTGTTCTCGATGGAACGGATGCGGTGATGTTGTCCGGCGAAACCGCAACCGGAGATTATCCCGTCGAATCGGTGGAAATGATGGCAAGGATTATTGAGGAAGTTGAGGGCAGTCCGATCTATCGAAGTTTGCCCTCTTTGGCCTTCATCGATCATCTCAAAACCTTCCCCAATGCGATTGCTAAAGCGGCATCTACGACGGCCGACGAATTAGATGTTCTGGGCATTGCCGTGCTAACTCAATCTGGTTTCACTGCACGTTTGATGATGAGTTATCGTCCCAACAAACCCATTATTGTTTGTACACCCGACCCTATCGTTTATAACCAACTTGGTGCCTATTGGGGCGTTCGTGCCCATCTAATGAGTTCCCTAGAAATGGAAGGAAAGAAGGGGCAAATAGAAGATACAGCATCAATGATATCCGATCTCGAAAAACTGCTTTGTAAAAAGTACGGTGCGAAAAAGGGCGATGAAATCATCATCGTTTTTGGTTATCCAATGAATCACCAAACCGAAACCAACTCTATGAAGCTGCATCGTATCGGTGCAAAATCTTAAAGCAGTTTCGGTGCTTTCTATTGAAATGAAAAGGGGATTAGCCGTGTAGAGCTTCCAGATAATGCTCGGCTTCAATTGCGCTCATGCATCCAGTACCGGCCGCAGTGATCGCTTGTTTGAAGACAGTGTCTTGTACATCGCCTGCGGCAAAGATCGCAGGTCTGGAGGTTTTCGTACTATCGGCAGCAGTGATAATATAGCCATGTTCGTCTGTATCAATGATATCTTTCACGACGCTTGTATTAGGAATATGCCCAATGGCGATGAAGAGCCCGTCAAATTTGCGCTCAGTAATTTCGCCCGTTTTGGTGTTCTTGAGTTTTAAGGTTTTCAACTCCTTTTCGTCTCCCAAGCATTCCTCGACGACGGTATTCCAAACGAACTCAATTTTTTCGTTTTTCATCGCCCGCTCTTGCATGATTTTCGATGCACGGAGTTCTTCTCTTCGGTGAAGTACGGAGACCTTTGACGCAAAACGGGTGAGGTAAATGGCCTCTTCCATCGCCGTATCCCCCCCCCCGACGATCGCGATTTCGCGGTCGCCGAAGAAAAAGCCATCACAGGTCGCGCAAGCCGAAACACCGCGGCCCATGTATTCAGATTCTCCTGGTATGCCTAGCAATCTCGCTGATGCACCAGAGGCGATGATGAGTGTATCGGTCGTAAAGGTCGTCGCATCGGGATCGTCTAAGGTTACTTTTATTGGCAACGATGAATCGTCGATCTTTGCGATGAGATTATAATGGAATTCGGTCCCAAATCGCTGAGCTTGTTTTCGAGTTGCATCAATGAGATCGGGGCCCATGATGCCTTCCGCGAAACCTGGGTAGTTTTCAACGTCAGTCGTAATCGTGAGCTGGCCGCCAGGCTGGGGGCCTTCAAAAAGGACAGGACTTAGGTTGGCTCGGGCAGCATAAATCGCCGCTGTCAAACCGGCTGGTCCGGATCCCATAATCGTTACTTTGTAGTGTTCTTTTGCGAGAGATACTGCCATTATTTTTCCTTTAGTTTATCGGGTTCTATGACTTTATTATTGGATTTAAGATTAAGTTTATCGCTCGGCTCACCATCGGATGTTTCTAAATGCTTATCGATATTGATGACTTCGAAATTCGCAAGAATTTTATCCGTTTCTCGAACAAGGGATTTACCTTCCGAGTAAGGGCTCCATGCAACAATTTGAATACCGATGTTTTTAGACGTCAGATAGCTTGTTACATATTGCAATTTTTCTCCGTCCAGAACACCAGACGCGACCACGGATTGGGCGACCAAACCACCAATTTTTGCTGGGCCCTCGACTTCGATTTTGAACTCTTTGTCGGCCTCTCGGATAATATTTATTGAGGCCCGTTTGAGTGCGAAGGCGTCTGGCGTTTCGATGCCAGGAATTTCAGGTAGCTTACGAGGAATCACCAAAATGAAATGACTATTATTTTTGGACGCCGCGAATTTAGCAAAAGTATTCAAACTCGCCGGATCTTCTTTTTTCCAATCATTGGGCAGTTCAATTTGAAAAAATTCAGATTGAAATTTCCATGTTGAAGGCTCTATTTTTTGAGGCGACGCTTCTGGTGATTTTGTGTCACAAGAGAGGAGGCTAGAGCAGAAAAGGATGGATAAAAAAATACGATTCATACCACCGGAACACTAGACCTCTTTTTCCAAATCCTCAATAAGAATCAATCAGAAAGAGCAGGCCCAAAATCCTTGTCTCCTTTATAATATAAAAATAATTCCCATTTTCCGATATCTTGCTCTGGCGGAAGGGAAAAATGCGATTTGATACGTCCTTGATTGTTGCTTATAGCCTCACCAATAATAACCGCATCGTTGAGTTTATTCTGACCCGCTGGCCCCAAATAGGCCACGATTTTTTTGTTTTTCAAGGGAGAGCCATCCAACGAAAGCGTTGCATGAACAAGTACTTCGCCGCCACGTTCAACAGACGCATTCGCAAAAATGATATTTAAGTCGGGAAGGGGACGAAGATCCTCGGGGGAGAACTCGCGCTCTTCTTGTTCAGTGACAACGTCATTTGATCCTTCTTTGGTGGGATCCACCTTTCCCTTCTCATCCCCACTAGGGCCGTCTCCATCACCGGTCCCCAGGTTAGTCCGCATCCGTCGCTGTTCTTCCAAATATTGCTCAGGTTGAGGAAGGATATCCTCACCAGGTTTATGAAGTTCGCGTCCGTCATTTGTTGCTGCGTTCAACGCATCAGCGGCGCCGCCTAAATCAACACGTCGCCACCCGTTGTTGGGCCATAAGATTTCCACAAAGGCATGCGCCTCGTTGTAAACATAACGCGTCGGGATACCCATACTTGATGCGGTGATAATGAAGGCCAAAGAACGGTGACGGCAGACGCCGATTTGATTCAAGACGATTTGCTCGTAAAGGTCCCCAGTATTGAGTTCTTCTGGAAAAGGCCGAGCTTGGAAATCTCGGAAATAGCTCACCAATTTATTTAGATTGACGACCGGAGTTTGGCGACGGGAGAGTCCTATTTTTTTCTGTACTTTTTTAGCAATGGCGGCCGTTCGTGAACCCAGTGATGCAACCTCGGAGGTGTCAAATTGCGACCAAAGGACCTCATTAAACTCTCCATTAAAATAGTTGGAGGGGACGGCTATTTTCATGTTGATGCGCACAAGATCACTGCCATCTATTTTCACCGAGAAGTTATCAGCCGAGTCTTTGAACATCTTAAGGTCCACATCGGGCTCTGTTCTAATTTCTAATATTTTCTGGTTTGGAGAAATGCTTGGCAGGGGATGAAGGCTCCCTTTTTGCGCACTTACCAGAAAACTACCCCAGAAGATTTCGCCGCTTGCATCCCGGGAAATCTTGACGCGGTTTTGAGGTGCCGAGCGAACACGAAAGAGGTAGGAACCATCAAATGTGATCTCGTTTTGTGCAACCGCTCTTTTGTAGGGGATAACGGAGGGCGTGAAGTTTGAGAAATAATTTAGATTCTTCACCCTGTCCGTATGATTATCTAAGCGATTCGTGGTGCCAAAGGGAGAAAGGTCACCATAAGGTTGCTCTTGGGTCTTTGAAAAATTGGGACCGCCTTTATCAAAGATCGGTTCCTCTCCCTGGGTATCCAACGATAAGGGAGGCACAGCACTTCCAAAACTATGGCGCCGTCGGGTCGAGCTTTCAGAATCGTCATTTCCTGGAACGAAAACATGGAGGACGATATTTCCGTCCGTTGATTGTTGGGCGAGGAGAGGAATAGTTAGCGCGCAGAAAGCGATGACCAAAAGGGGTTTAATTTTTGATGATATCTTCAAATGCGGGCCATCCTTCGTCCTGAAGAAGATGAGAGTAACCGAAGCTCTCTTGTAACGAAAAGGAACTTTGAAACATTCCCTTCTTTTCTAGCAGTTTGCAATCATTGGTCATCGAGGAGGCCTCCAAACTTATCGCATTGACGAGGGGGCAAAGCCTTCCGTCAATATGGTCGATAGATTGTTGCATAAAGCGGTCGGCCTTACGTTCTTTTTTATTCAAAAGCGCATTTAAT
>JALSKP010000124.1 GCA_026988815.1 Myxococcales bacterium
ATATCAGTGAGGTCAGCTATGGAGAACTTAAGAGCATCTGGCGGTAAAGAAGATAGACAACAACGAGAACCAGAATGATGAGCAACGCGATGAGCATACCAACAATGCTGGCTGGTGTTACACGCTGATGCTGATGGACAGCTAAGTCCTCGTGAAGAGGGGATTCATCATGGACGGAGCTTGGGCTCACATCATCTGGTGGAACGTAGGCCTTCCACGAACGAGAGACATCGACGGCTGGCGAATGGCGAGTAATACTTTCAATTCTATCCCTCACCAATTGTGCGGATTGTGGACGCTTTTTGGCATCTTTTTGCATGAGTTCATAAATCAACTCCACCACTTGTTCGGGCACGTCGTTGTCCACCAAAGAACGAATATCGGGAATGGGGTCTCGCTGATGCGCCTGTACGATTTGGAAATCGTTATCACCCGAAAAGGGAGCCCTACCCGTTATGGCGATGAACAATAAAACACCAATGCTATAAAGATCCGACGCTGGCGAAGGACAAGGATCTTCGACAAGTTCGGGGGCGATAATACCAGGTGTGCCGGGGAGTTCGCCCACGCGGGTGATTTCGCTTTTGGTTTTCAAATCTCGCGCGACACCGAAATCGAGCAAGGTCGCATGCAAACGACCATCACTTAATCGACGTACGACAATGTTTTCGAACTTAATGTCACGATGAATAATATCCTTAGCGTGAGCTTCTGAAAGCGCCGAACAAATTTGCCGGAAGATTTCAAAAATCTCCGCTAGGCTTAGCTCCTTCTTATCGCATAAAAGATCCATCGTCTCGCCCTCGACAAAGTCCATGACGAAGTAGGAAAAACCGGACGCGTCGCGTCCGAGATCCAAAATGGAGACGATCGAGGGATGAGATAACACACTTAGTAAATCAATTTCTCTTTGGAAACGTTTTACAATGTCCAGGTTTTTACTCAAAGAAGGGCGAAGAATTTTAACCACCACCGGCTTTTTAAAATTCAAACGGGTGGCTTTGAAAACCAATCCCATCCCTCCCCCATCAAGGAAGGATTCAAGGCGATACATTCCGTTAATGACACGTCCCAGATATTTATCGGGATCGTCGTTTATCGCGTTCGTATTTCTCGTACCAGGACGGGTCGACATTTTTTCATAACAAAAGGGGAGATGATAAGACTACCAAGATATCCGTGGTCAAGCAGTAGTAAAGTTTTTCAAAAAAATGGCTATTCATAGACTTCCATTTATTCTCATGGCTAAAGGAGATCACAATGGCAGATGGATCAGAACTCAGTTTTAGCAGCCCTCCCCGGGCGGTATTTCTCAACGAATACCTTCCCGAACAATTGCAACCCTTTTCGGGCTATATCGAAGGCGCAGTCATCGCCATCACCATCTTCGTCTTTGGTTGGATTCTCAGTAAATGGGCCAATCGATTCATCCATATCACGCTCGGAAAACGCCTTCGTATCGATGAAGCGCTCTCAAAATTTTTCGGAAACATCGCCCAATATTCGATCTTGGCGATTTCTTTTATCGCCGCCCTAGGCCAGGTCGGCGTGCAAACAACATCCCTTGTTGCAGTGTTCGCCTCGGCAGGTATTGCGGCCGGATTGGCGCTGCAAGGAAGTCTCTCCAACTTTGCCTCTGGTGTCATGATTCTCGTTTTTCGCCCCTTTGATTTGGGCGACTTGATAACGGTCGGCACGAAGGACGGCTACGTTCAAGACATTGGTATTTTTGCAACCACCATTGAGAACTTAGAAAACGACAAAATCATTGTACCAAATGGTAAAATCTTAAACGATATTATCATTAATCACACTGCCTCAAGAACGCGCCGAGCAACGGTTACGGTCGGGGTAGCCTACGACAGTCGGTTTAACGAGGTTCTCAATACGCTCAATGCCTCGGCGATACGAACAGCGGGTGTACTCGCCTCGCCTCCCCCTCTTATCGCCTTCGTCGATATGGCGGCCAGTTCAATTAATTTTGATGTTCATGTGTGGTGCAACCATGAAGACTATATTCGGGTCCTCAATAATCTACGAACGTCGATCTTCAAGGACTTGAATGCCGCTGGAATTGAAATTCCTTTCCAACAAGTGGTCCTTCACAATAGTAAACCTGCTACCTAATTTTTAGCCCGTATAAAAGCACATTATTTTTTCGAATTTTTCGGACCTTCGACCAGTGGGCGGCTCTTCGGAGCGCTTTTCATACCCCCTCTCCCGCTGAAGAGGGCCGGTTAAACGAAACACGTTTTTTTGTCCAAACCCTTCCTAGCTTTTCTGTCTTTATGACCCTAAATCAAAAATCACTCCATTTAGAATTGTCCCCTTATCCGCATTTGGGTATCGCCTTTAGACACACTTTCTCACTCTGCGAGGTCCACCATGAACAGCGCTGACGCTAAAAAATATCTTCTTTCACGCGGTAAAATTCCAAGTTTGGATGAAGAGGGAAAACAAGAATTTCACTGGTCCGAAAAGATCTCAAATTTGCGAAAAAGCTGATTGAAGCGGGGATTGATCGCGACGATACCAGTCCCTTCTCGGCCCTCTTCACCGCCATTGAATTAGAGGACCTTCGTCTTTTTGCCTTCCTTCTGGAACATGAGTTCTCTGCAAATGGAAGAAACACTTACGGAGAAAATCTTCTGGAAGCAGTGGGAAGACTCGGGAGTTTGGAGATACTTAATATGTTGCTCGATGCGGGTGCAGATCCGAACGAAAAAGATGCCCTGGCCTACGCAGTAAGAAAGGGAGATCCTCGCCTCGTCCAGCGCGTGCTTGACGCGGGGTCAATTGTAAATCCGAATGAGGCGGGAACCTCTCCCCTTTGCCAAGCCGCATCGGGAAACCATTTTGAGATTGTAAAAATGCTCGTCGAAGCGGGCGTAGATCTCTCGATTAAAGAACGAACGAATCAAACGGCTCTCGACATTGGGAAGGACGAAGGTTTCGAAAATATTGTAAACTTCCTTACAAAAGTAGCATCGACCTGAAGTCTCTCTGCGGTCTATGATGATTTTATTTTTTAAGAAGAAAAAGATCTTGAGCGTCTTTAATCGCAGCCGCCGGTCCAACGAAAACCACATGATCCCCCTCCTCAATCGCGGTATCGCCACGAGGAACCACGAATTTTTTTCCGCGAATAACCGCTGCAACGACGACCTCATGTGGAATAACAAGATCTTTGATCATTTTATGGGCGACATTGGCGTTCTCAGGGACATAGACGCCTACCAAATTGGCAACACCAGATCCGATTTCAAATAATTCTGCGACGCCGGGGCGATCCAAATAATTTTCAACGAGCGCTGCCGTCGCCCAAGGCGCACTGATGGCGATAATATTATTATCTTCCAGAAGATCGGTATAATCTGCGGATTGGACAATCGCGATGACTTGATCCATTCCCAAACGTTTAGATTGCAATGCTGCAATGACGTTTTTTTGATCGTCGGCATCAGCGGCGATAACAACGTCGAAATTTTTTAACTCAACCTGTTCCAGCAATTCTTTTTGTGTACCGTCACCTTTAAAAATCGGTACGCCGTACCTCTTTTCAAGTTGATCGCAGACTTCCTCACTTTCATCGATAAAAGTGATCTGATGTTCGTGTGAGCGAAAGACCATTCGGTGCTCGTCTTTTGCAAGCAACCTATCGGCTACGTTTTGCCCCTGACGACCGCCACTAATAATTAAAACCTTCATAGGCATCTTCCTTTTTCTGATTACGTTTTTTAATAATTTTTTTACAAGTCCGGGCCAAGTGGCCACCTCTGCACGATTCGCGGGTCGAATAAGATACACCCCACCGCCCAATAGGGTCAGTCCTAAACCAAGGGCGATTGCGTTTGTATCCAGCATCGGAACAAAGAACCAACAGCTAATAATGCCTAGGATTGGAATCCAAGGAAACCATGGCACACGGAAAGGACGGCGTAGATTGGGCATTTTTCGACGCAGTTGAATCGCTGAATAGTTTACTATTCCCTGTCCCGTAAGATATCCAAAGGCTGCAACCGAGGCAACGAGGGAAACCAGGCCCGAGGAACTAAACGCAATCACGATTGCGGCACACATAAAGAGTGCGATATGGGGCGTTTTGTATTTTTTATGAAGTCGCGTTAGAGCATGCGGAAGGTGTCCGTCGCGACCTAAAGCGAAAA
>JALSKP010000125.1 GCA_026988815.1 Myxococcales bacterium
AAGTGTTGGGGCGCTGACGTACAAGACCGTCTAAATTCCCCCAAATAAGGCTCGAAAAACTTGCACTTCTACCGAGAAAAGAAATACTGAATCCATTATGGGTTCTAGGAAAAATAAAAATCCGCTCGGGCTGCATTTAGATTTTCTTTTTGGGAAAGGATATCTTTGGGCCAAAGAAGAAGGTATTTCTGATTGGATTATTCTCCAACATTTAAAAATGGAAATTCCCGATCTGGCCTTCCCTTTTGATATCACAACCGGCTTAACCCGTTTTCAACACACACGATGTTTCGGAAGAGAAATTTCCTTCGATGTTTCAGAAGTCGGACTCGGAGATTTACTCCGCCAGGGCATTAAAGAAATCGACGGTTTCGACGATTTACAAATCAATTTCCTTGACGGTGCGGCGCATATTACCGTCCGCGTTAAAGCACTTGGCGCCGATACCTTTCTCAGTTTTCGAGCCGCTCTGATCTCGCCCGAACCAAGTCGAGGAGACGAAGTTCACCTTTCCCTTTACGATTACCGCGCTTACGGGCCGCTCCCTTACCCTGCAAGAATTCTTGGATTTGAACTCCTATCGCGATTACTTCAAACAAAAAGTCTGCGTCCACCGGGCAAAGGAAGCGCATATAAAATTGGAATTGCGGGCGATTTACTGAACTTGCGCCCCATTAAAATTTTACTCTTACACGTTTTTGTCAGCGCCGGATGGAAGCTTCCCGACCTTTCTTCGATCAGCCTTCAAGAAGTCAGAATTTCCCCAGGACGCCTGTCGATTATTTCTCATTCACCGGACATCAATACGCCCCAACCGGAACTAAGGGAACAATTTGGAAGGTCCCAAGAGAGCGCAAAATCAATTGCCGCCTACGAAGCCAAAGATCTATTTATGAGAGGCGATAACGCGCTTTTCGCAAGCGATGTTCAGAGCGCCTACCAGCACTATAGCGAATTAAGACAAAGCTATGGAAACAATCCTGAACTCAACGAACGTATTCTAGATTGTCTTCTCTCGATGCCAACCCTTGCCAATTTAGCAGAAGCAGAATCTATTTGTCGCGACCTTGAAAAAATGGACGCGGACAATATTCGAGCAAAATTAGTGCGCGCCACAATTGCCGGACTTAGAGATAAAGACGCTGCGGGAGCTTTTGAAAAACTTAGCGCATCGCTCAGGGAAAGTAGCCAGGTTTACGATTTTATCCTCTCCGAGCTGGCACGCTCGCAATTTATCGCGCGCTCAGATCCCGAACGTGCCGCGCGTATTTTGGCCGACCTTCTCAACGTCGCCCCTCGTAATCGCGGCATCCTAGAAGAACTTCGCCGTCTTTACGAACGTATTGGAAATACGAGCGAACTTGAAGGGGTACTAAAACGCTTGACCGGTGTCTACAGCGATCGCCAATCATTATCGGAGACCTACTTAGAGCTGGCCAACCATCTTATGAATCGCCGGGGCGAAGTCGGAGAAGCGCGTATTTTTCTTGAGCGCGTGTTACGATTAGAGCCAACGCATTTGGAAGCCCTAGAAATTCTCGGCGAAAGCTATATTCTGAGTAAGGAACCTTTGCGCGCATTGAAAGCCTTTTCTAGCGCCGCCCGCGCTGCGGAAAATTTTTCCAACCATTTCGACGCCGCCCAGATGATGTTTCGTGTTTCGCGAATTTGGATCGACGAGGTGGGTGATATCGATCAGGCCCTCCTCGCTATCCGCCGCTCTTTGGAACTCACCAAACTTGCTAAGAAAGTCTCCGGGAAAGCGCTTCTTTTCGCAGCCAACCTTTGTAAAGAACGCGAGCTATTTGACGAATCAATCGGGTATTATCTTGATGCTGCAAACGTATTTGAGTCGAATAAATTACCGGAAAGCAAAATATCAGCGGCCCAAGCGCACCTCTCACTTGGTAAAATTTACTACCAACGCGAACGCCTAGCTCCCGCAGCAGATCACCTTGAGCGTTCATTTACCATCGAACCCTCATCCCTTATCGTCCTCGATCTACTGGCCGAGGTTCACCGGGAACTAGGACAATCCGACAAACTTCTTGCGCTCTATAAAGACGCCACGCAAAGTCTACCAAAGACCGAGGTCGCAGCAGAGATTCACGCAAGAATGGCAGACCTTATGGCCCAACTCGGCCTATCAAAACACGCCGAAAAAGCCCTCTACGAAGCCCTTGCTATCCATCCCGATCACCGCGGCGCCCGTCTAAGTCTATTCGCCCTATTGGCCAAAGAGGAACGTTTCCAAGAATTACGTGACGTCGCCAAGCGCTTCATTGCCCAGCGAAATGCAACCCACGCCAAAGCGGAAGTGCTCCTCGACTGGGCTCTCAATCTAGGCGAAGAAGAGCGACTTAGTGTCCTCGCCTCGGCCTTCGATTATTCGCCTGCGAATCCTGAAATTATCGATGCCATCTTATCAAACTACACGCCTAAGGCCGACGGTCAACTCCGCTCTATTTTAGAACGCATTGCCAAATCGAGTGGGGACCCTTTCGCAGATCGCGCCAAAGATTTCCTCGTTCAATCAACACAGATACCAACGCCAACCAGATTGAAAGCACCCAAACGTGTCGAAGATATCGACGCCCGTTTAGACGATATTCTCGATCGCCAATCCCTTTCTAGCCTCGATCGAGATAGCGAAAAAACAGAACCCAATATCAACACCATCCCCGAGTTAGCTGCCAAGGTCTCGGGCGAACACGACAAAAAAATACCAACCTTGGCCCTTTCTGAAAAAGGAAAAGAAAAATTAGAACTCTTTCGCAAGAAACTAGATAAGAATTTACGAACCCACGCGACCCTACCCAAGCCCGAGGATTTACGCGATGGCACGCCCTTGGCGAAAATTTTGGGAAAGAAAAAAGAACTCAAACCCAATGTGGATATTCTAAGTTTACGAAAGGATCCTCAAAAATATGTGCTCCATCTCGAAGAAGAACTCAAACTAGAAGGAGATGAAAAGCATCGCTTATCAATAAAGAAAGAACTCGGTGAAACCTACTTTTTTGAGCTCGAAGACAACGAAAAAGCGAGACCCTTTTTAGAATCTTTACGCGACGAGGATCCGGGTGGACTCGGCGCCGACGAGGCTATTTTAAGCGCCCTAGAATCGATCTACGAAGAATCGGGCGATATCGATGCGCGAATCGATATCTTAAAAAATCGCTACCATCGATCCGAAAGCGAAGAGATGAAAGAAGTCTATGCCATCCTAATTGCCCAGATCATCTGGGAGGAATTCGAAGATCTGGAACGCGCAAAAGAATGGATTCGCCCTTTGCTCGAAAAAGACAGAATGCACGAAGCCGCGAATCGCCTCGCGGCAGAATTACATTTTGAGGCTGGGGTGTTTGAAACCTCGGTTAAACATTTTTCAAATGTTCTCGAAGTTGCCCCCGACGGTTTGGATGCCATCGAAGTTGAACGAAAGATGGCCGATATTTATCTGAACGAATTAGAAGAGCCCAAGAAAGCCAAAGCCCACTACCAAAATGTTTTGAAGAGCGCCCCCGGCGATGCACGCGCGCTCGACGGTATCAAACAAGCCCAAGCAAAAGTCAAAGATTGGATCGGCTATTCTGGGTCGCTCGCTCACGAACTCGGTTTACTCCTTGGGAAAGTGCGCGACTTCGATATACATAGCGCGCGCCTTATCGACCCCGAAGATATCGTTGTCCATGTACGCGTCCCCGCCTCACAAATTTATAATGACCTCGCCAAGGTTTTAGAAGGGGAACTTTTTGACTTCGCGACCGCCTTCCAAATGTATGGCATCTCCTATGCCCTATGGCCTGATAATGTTGAGTCCTTGGAAGGTCGCATTAAGCTCGCCAGAAACCTCAACGAAGGCGAGGCGCTCTCGGCAGGTTTGGAACAACTCGCTGATATGCTCTTTGATGCTCAGGCGAAATTTGACGCACTCACAGAAGCGGGACGTCTGTGTTTGGAAAAAGATCCCGAACGATCGCGCTCACTCTTTGCGAGCGCCATTGCTATCGCCGAAGCAGATGACAAAAAAACAACAGGGCTCGAAGAAGCACGACGCTTTTTTGAAGGCCTAAAAAAGTAAACACACCTACTACCTAAAGGAAGTTATGATCGATTCACAATGGGCTCCTTATTTCTATATCTACGGACTGGGGAGTATCGTTTT